>NZ_VNHM01000013.1 GCF_008124625.1 Desulfallas thermosapovorans DSM 6562 | reverse complement strand
GGGCCGTCGGCTGCCGATACCACCAGGATGGAACCGTCCATCTGGGCTGCGCCGGTGATCATGTTCTTGACGTAGTCGGCGTGACCGGGGCAGTCCACGTGCGCGTAGTGCCGTTTCTCGGTTTCGTATTCCACGTGAGAGGTATTAATGGTAATCCCGCGTTCTTTTTCTTCCGGGGCGTTGTCAATTTCGTCGTATTTCCTTACTGTGGCGCCACCCACTGTGGACAGTATGGTGGTGATAGCTGCGGTAAGGGTGGTCTTGCCGTGGTCCACGTGGCCGATGGTACCAATGTTTACGTGCGGTTTGGTCCGCTCAAATTTCGCCTTTGCCATGGTTGGTTTTAATTCCTCCTTGCTTTATCCTTAAGTTTTTCATTGGGGCTTTATTGCACCTGCCAATTACCAAAAGGTTCATATACTACAGCATTTCTTTATTATTTCCATTTTTACCAGTTTTATAAACCGCAACCCAACACCAACATTTTTATTCGATAGTTATTAATTAAATCCTTCTTAAGAAAATTAAAATGAAAAAAAACCAGCTTTATGCTGGTTTGTTGGTAGCGGCGCAGGGATTTGAACCCCGGACACTGCGGGTATGAACCGCATGCTCTGACCATCTGAGCTACGCCGCCATGTATTTAAGTGGAGCCGCTAACCGGGTTTGAACCGGTGACCTCATCCTTACCAAGGATGCGCTCTACCTCCTGAGCTATAGCGGCATTTGGTTGCGGGGGGGGGATTTGAACCCCCGACCTTCGGGTTATGAGCCCGACGAGCTGCCGGCTGCTCCACCCCGCGTCAACATTTAATACTATAACACATATTAAAAAAATTTTCAATGTTATTTGCTACTAATTTGCTTGAATTTGGTGGAGAGGGCAGGATTCGAACCTGCGAAGGCGTCGCCGGCAGATTTACAGTCTGCTCCCTTTGGCCACTCGGGAACCTCTCCACAAAAATTTTAAGTTTATCCGGCCACCCGGTTTAATGCTGGAGCCGGCGATGGGACTCGAACCCGCAACCTGCTGATTACAAGTCAGCTGCTCTGCCAATTGAGCTACGCCGGCATCGACGACAAAAGTTATTATAAGCCAGGTACAGCACTTTGTCAATAGGCTAACACAATAAAAATAATAACTAAAAACTACCAAAGCTTATTCTTTTAGTACGAGCCCGTAAATAATTAAGAAAGCCGGTTGCCTTGATTGGCAATCCGGCTTAACTAATCAATAATTAAAAGATCAGGCCTCGCGTTTTTCCAGATAGCGCTCCAGCTTGCGTTTCACCCTTTGCAGAGCGTTATCAATGGATTTAACATGTCTTTTGAGATCTTCGGCAATTTCCTGGTAGGATTTTCCCTCCAGGTAGGACATCAGCACTTTCCACTCCAATGAACTTAGTATCTCACCCATCTTTTCTTCGATATCATCAAATTCTTCGCGGCTGATAATCAACTCTTCAGGATCGGATATTTTGGAACCTGATATGACATCCAGCAATGTACGGTCAGAGTCCTCATCGTAAATAGGTTTGTTCAGCGAAATATAGGAATTTAGCGGGATATGCTTTTGCCTGGTGGCGGTTTTAATAGCTGTTATTATTTGGCGGGTAATACATAGTTCAGCAAAAGCGCGAAAAGACGACAACTTGTCCATTCTAAAATCACGAATCGCCTTATATAGACCGATCATACCCTCCTGGATAATATCTTCCCGGTCCGCACCGATTAAAAAGTAAGAACGGGCTTTGGCTCGCACAAAGTTTTTATACTTATTAATCAGGTATTCAAGAGCCGCATCGTCACCCTCACGGGCAAATTCAACCACATCTTCGTCAAGCATCAACTGAAAATCGCCGGAAGCATCCATTTGGGCGTGTAAGTTCAAAAATATCCCTCCTGCCGTAATCTCCCCAACGAAACCCACAAAGAAAAAAATAACCCGCACCGCTTAATAAGTAAATAAATCCGGGCTCAAATAATCAGTCCCAGATAGCATATGGGGCAAAAAAATATTAATTTTTTAATCAACTAGCCAGTCCTATATTTACATGCACTATTATAACCGCCCCCGGAGGGCGCGTCAAGGGCTAATCCCTTTTTCTCCTCCATTGTTCAAATACCTGGCGAATATTACCCGCTAAACGGTTTTCCAGGTAACTTTCGGTATAATCTTTGCGGGCCAGTTTTTCCTGGGTATTCCGGCCCGTTTTCAGCACCCGGGCCAAGAGCTCCTTGGGCGTCATGCGGTAAGCGCCCCGTCCGAAAACTATCCTCTGCTCGTCCCAGTCAAAGGTCACCACCCGAATGTTGCCGTCCTTTGGCATATCGCCAACCAGCTTTTCAATCAAAGAGTCGGCGGTTTCATCCTCCCTGGTGTAAAAAACATGCACATCGTTTACTATCTCATGCCTTTCCACGTTGCCCCTGACCCGGTGGGCATCAAAAACCACCACCACCCTGTCACCGCTGAATCCGGCATAATTGGCCAGCATATCCACCAGCTTGTCCCGGGCATGCTCCAAGCTCTCCTCCGCCAGTACGGCCAATTCAGGCCAGGCATATACAACATTATATCCGTCCACCACTATATATTCATTCATTTTATCCCCTGCTTCTCTGGCGCACCGCCTCAAATAATACCAGCGCCGCCGCCACTGAGGCGTTCAGGGAATTGACCCGGCCCGCCATGGGGAGCTTTACCAACATATCACACTTCTCCCGTACCAGTCTTCCAAGTCCCTTATCTTCACCACCGACCACTATGGCCAGAGGGCCTGACAAAGGGGCATCCCAGACCGATTGACTGGCCTCGTGGTGCGCGCCTACCACCCAAATGCCCTGTTTTTTCAACAGCTCAATTGTTTGCACCATATTACCCACCCGGGCCACGGGCACAAACTCCACCGCTCCGGCTGAAGACTTTACCACCGCCGGAGTGACCGCGGCAGCCCGGCGCCGGGGTATAACCACCCCGTGGGCCCCCGCCGCATCGGCACAGCGAATAACCGCCCCTAAATTATGGGGGTCCGTAACCTCATCCAAAAGCACCAGCAAGGGGTCGGTATTTTTTATACCATCCAGTATATCCTCCAACTCTGCGTAGGCATAAGGGGCCACCTGGGCAATTACACCCTGGTGCGCCGCACCGGGCGCCATCCGGTCCAGGAATTGCCTCTCCACATTTTGCACGGGCACATGTTTTTCCCGGGCTAATTTGATTATATCTGATGTAACGGCGGGTTTTACGCCCCGGGCCAGGTATATCTTATTTACGGTTCGACCTGCCCGCAGCGCTTCACATACCGGATTTCGCCCCATAACAATCTGATCCATTAAAAAATCTCCACCCAGTACCTATAGTTTTTCGAACTCTTCCCGCACCTGGGCCTGCCGGCCACAACACATCTCACCCTCGGGACAAGGCCCTTTAAGACATCGGGGACCGGCGTCCCGAAACAATACAGGGGCCACTTGTCGTACCTGGCGCAACATTTCGGTGGCCAGTGCCCGTATTTCCCACTGGGCCCTGTTGCAGCAGCGCAACGAAAAAAAGTGCAGCAATTCCCGGGCGTTCATGGTCACCACCAGCTTGGTTTCGGCAGCGTTGGGCAAGACAAAACGGGCGTCCTCCTTGGCCCCGTCACCGTAACCGGCCAGTTTTTTCAACCACTGGTCGTACCACTGCTGAATCTGAGCCATTTGCCGCTCAAACTCCTGCACCTCACCGGGACCCAGGGCAACAATGCGTGGCGGTATGACATAGTTAAAAACACCATCTGCATTGGACGCACTGTCCTCACTGACGTAACGCTGGGATTTCACACTGAAACTGGCAATCCGGTGCCTGGTTATTTGCGCCAAAAGGCTCCGGGATACCCCCTCTATGCCAAAGGTAAAGCTGGCATGCTCCACAGGAGTCAGGTGCCCCATACCGGACAACTTGCTTATAAAGTGAGCCTGGTCCCGCTGGCTCACCCCCCTTTGCAACTCTTCCATACCGGAGGGCGAATAGCATAACTTGGCTGCCAAGGCAACCAACTGCTCAGGATTTTCAGTGTACTGCAGCAACTCCACCCGCAGTTGTCTTCTCCCCATAACATTGTTCCCCCGTAGTTTATTTATATCATACTGACCGTCAACTCAACTATCAACTGTTTCACCATCCGGCTTCGCATATGCTTGGCATATTATTAAGCCACAAATCCAATTCCAAACTCTCAACCTGCTAGCACCCGGCACCAAGTTCCTGGCTGATCACATCCCTGGCCAGGGTTAATATTTCTTCCAGCCTGGACCAGTCACGCTGCAGGTACAGGTACCCCACCAGGCATTCAAAACCCGTACTGTGCCGGTACTCGATAACACTGTCACCCCTCGGCGCATGGCCGGGCTTGGCATTGCGGCCGCGACGGGCCACCGCTTCTTCGGTTTTATTAAGATGCCCGGCAAGGGCCCGGAAAACTTTGGCCTGGGTAGAGGCCCGTACATACCGCACAGCCTCCCGGTGTAGTTTATTGACACTGGTAATACCCTGGTTAACCAGGTATTCCCGTATCGCAAGCTCATATACCGCGTCCCCGATATAGGCCAAAACCAGCGATGAAACCTCCCGGGGATCAATATTTGCATCCCTTTCTCCAAACATGTTACCTATTGCTTTTTCCAGCGCACCCCGCCGGGAGTATCCTCAAGCACAATACCGAGCGTTTTGAGCCGGTCACGGATACGGTCGGCGGTGGGCCAGTCTTTATTTTTACGGGCGGTCTGCCTGATCTCGATAATCAAATCAATCAAATCCCCAACCAAGCTTTCATTGCCTGCGCCATCACCGTCCAGCAAAATCTCACCCCGGGCACCGGTTTTAAATATACCCAGCACGCCGTTGAAATCAATGAAGGTTTGCCGGGCTTTTTGCAAGGCGGCCAATCTTTCCGCGGGATTGGGAAAATCGCCAGCTGACAGGTAACTGTTCACTTCCCGGGCCAGGTCAAACAGCGTGCCTATGGCCAGTGCGGTATTAAAGTCATCATCCATGGCCCTTTCAAATTCACCCCGTATTTCTCCCAGGCGCACGGCCAGTGCGGGATCAGGTGGTGCCGCGCCGGTGGATTCCCGTCCCGCCAGGGCTTCATCCAGCAAACGCAAACAGGTTTTGATCCGCTCCAATCCTTTTAGGCTTGCAGTTAATTTCTCGTCATCAAAATCCAGGGGACTGCGGTAATGGGTACTGAGCAGGTAAAAGCGCACCACTTCAGGGGGAAACTTGCTTAAAATGTCCCGCACCAGGAAAAAGTTACCCAGTGACTTGCTCATTTTTTCCTGGTTTACCGTAATAAACCCGTTATGGACCCAGTAGCGGGCAAAGGGTTGCCCCGTGACCGCCTCGGTCTGGGCGATCTCGTTTTCATGATGGGGAAATATCAGGTCAAAACCCCCGCCGTGGATATCGAAGTTAATACCCAGGTATTTAAGGGCCATGGCGGAACACTCAATATGCCAGCCCGGCCTGCCCTTGCCCCAGGGACTGTCCCAGGCGGGCTCACCGGGCTTGGCGGATTTCCACAGGGCAAAGTCCATGGGATCATTTTTGCGATGATCAACCTCCACCCGGGCACCGGCCTGCATATCCTCCAGTGTCCGGCCGGATAATTTGCCGTAACCGGCAAACTTGCGCACGTTGTAATATACATCGCCGTCCACCAGGTAGGCAAAACCTTTGTCCACCAGCGCTTCAACCAGGGCAATAATTTCCGGAATATGACCGGACACTTTGGGATGTATGTCCGCCCGCAATACATTTAACGCATCGGCGTCCTTAAAATATTCATTGACATAGCGTTCGGCCAGGGCCAGGGGATCATCCCCCTCTTCCCGGGCCCGGTTGATGATTTTGTCGTCGATATCGGTAAAGTTTTGGACATATAATACATTAAATTCCTTATATTTAAGGTACCTGCGTATAGTATCAAAAACCACGATGGGCCGGGCATTACCCAGGTGGATATAATTATAAGTGGTGGGTCCGCAAACATATATGGCCACTTTGCCCGGTTCCCGGGGTATAAATTCTTCCTTTTTTCTGGTTAAGGTATTATATATGCGCATAAGCCAATAATCCCCGTTCCTTTCTCATTCTTAGTGCTCTTTACGGTTTACAGCCGCCAGGGCCGCCTCCAGCTCTTCGACCCTCTTTTCCAGTTTCTCCACATTGCTTTGCATGGCGAACATCGCCTCTGTCACGGGATCAGGCAGTAGATCATGGCGCAAATCGATTCCGGATACGCTGGCAACCTTTTCACCGTCCCGCACCACCACTTTGCCGGGCACCCCAACTACCGTGCTGTTGGGCGGCACGGGTTTTAAAACCACTGAACCGGCACCGATTTTACTGTTCTCCCCCACAGTAAATGAACCAAGGATTTTGGCTCCGGTACTGATAACTACATTATCCCCGATGGTGGGATGACGCTTACCCTTTTCTTTACCGGTACCCCCCAGGGTCACTCCCTGGTAAATGGTAACATTGTTACCCACTTCAGCGGTTTCCCCGATGACCACCCCGGCACCGTGGTCAATAAATAACCCTTCTCCTATCTTTGCTCCGGGGTGGATTTCAATCTGGGTCAACGCCCGGCTAAACTGCGAAACCAGCCGGGCGATGAGGAAAAGACGGTGCCGGTAAAAGAAATGAGCCACCCGGTGCAGCATGATGGCATGCAGCCCGGGATAGCAAAGCAGCACCTCAAGCACCGATTTGGCGGCCGGGTCCCTGTCAAAAACCACCTGTATGTCCTTGCGGAGCCGACCGAACAGCAAACCAATCCCTGCCTTTCAGACTATAATAAAATGTTTTATAACGACCGGCTTACGGCCATTGCTTTTTCCAAACGAGCCGCAACCCCCGGCGCGCCAAGCACGGGAAGCAAGTAGTGAAGATCCGGGCCGCTGATTTTGCCGGTTAAAGCTACCCGCAGCGGCTGGTAGACTTTCTTGCCGCCGAGACCCAATTCCTTGGGCAGCTTTTTCAGCATTGTCCGGGCCGCAGCCTCATCCAAATCACCTTGCCAGGCCGCCAGCTTTGCCTTAAGGGCTTCAAGCACCACGGGTACGTGATCCTGAGTTAAGATATCCCTGGCCTCGGCATCCCCGTAGCCGGGATCATTGAAAAAAACATCCGCAAAGTCATTAATTTGTGCCATGTATTCCAAACGTTCCCGCACCGCCACAACAATTAGCCGCACCTTTTCTTTTACCGGTTCGTCCACGTTCTCCGGCAAATATCCCTCTTTTTGCAAAAAGGGCAGCGCCAGTTCGGTAAGCCGCTCCACTGAGCAATGCCGGATATAATTGCCGTTCAACCAGTTTAATTTATCCAAATCAAACACCGCCGGGCTTTTGGACACCCGTTCCAGCGAAAACTGTTCCTTGATTTGTTCCAGGGTGAAAACCTCTTCCTCGGTGCCCGGGGACCAGCCCAACAGTGCCAGGAAATTCACCAGAGCCTCGGGCAAATAACCCAATTCCCGGTACTGCTCAATGGATGTGGCCCCGTGACGCTTACTCATCTTGGACCGGTCTTTGCCCAGTATCAATGAAACGTGGGCAAACTCTGGCACCTCCCAGCCCAGGGCTTCATACAACAAGACCTGCAGGGGCGTATTGGAAAGGTGCTCCTCAGCCCGGATGACATGGTTGATACCCATCAGGTGATCATCCACCACTACCGCAAAATTGTACGTAGGTATACCGTCCGATTTGACAATAATGAAATCACCGATACCGGCACAGTCAAAATTAACGGTACCCCGCACCACGTCCTGAATGGTAATTGTTTTATCCCGGGGCACCCTGAAACGCAATACCGGTTTGCGCCCTTCGGCTTCCAGGCGGGCACAGTCCTCATCCCCGAGACCATAACATTTACCGGTATAGCGAACCATTTCCCCCGCGGCCAGCTGAGCCTCCCGCTGGGCGGCCAACTCCTCTTCACTGCAATAACAGCGGTAGGCCAGCCCGCTTTCCAGCAATTGAGCAGCGTAGCCCGAATATATGGCCAGTCGTTCGGTCTGGCGATACGGGCCATTATCGCCCCCGACACCAATGCCTTCATCCCAATCCAGGCCCAGCCAGCGCAATGAATTCAATATGTTTTCTTCCGACTCCCTGGACGAGCGCTCCAAATCGGTATCCTCTATGCGCACAATAAATTTACCGCCGTAGCGGCGGGCAAAAAGCCAGTTGAACAGGGCAGAACGCGCCCCTCCTATATGTAAAGGCCCCGTCGGGCTGGGTGCAAATCTAACTCTGACTTTGTTCAATGCCGGTTCCACTCCCTTTTAATGTCTGTTTTTCGACACTTAATTATATCACTGCACAGTAATTACTAGCAACTTTTTACACTATTTTACCCTTGCCCGCCAAAGGGCAAAAGCGTATAAAAGATAAAAGCCGCACCCCGCGGATAGCCGAAGGATACGGCTTAATAGTACTTGACCCAACTGCTCCAACCCGTAAACCTAAAATCATTTTATCCTGCGGATACAAGCCACCGCCTGGGCGGCGATACCCTCGCCCCGCCCGGCAAACCCCAAACCCTCGGTGGTCGTGGCTTTAACACTGACCTGCTCCGGTGCCACACCCATTTCCCGGGCCATATTCACCCGCATCTGCTCTATATACGGAGATATTTTAGGGGCCTGGGCAATAACCACGGCATCCACATTACTTACCGTCCAGAGCCGTTCGCCAAGATAACCCGCCACCCGGGAGAGCAATACCAGGCTGGAAATACCCCGGTATTTTTGATCCGTATCCGGAAAAAGCTTGCCGATATCACCACAACCGGCGGCCCCCAGCAAGGCATCCATCACAGCATGAACCAGCACATCGGCATCCGAATGACCCAGCAAACCCAGGTGATAGGGCACCTCTACCCCGCCTAAAACTAGTAGCCGCCCGGCCACCAGCCTGTGCACGTCATATCCTATACCCACCCGCATAACAAAACCTCCAAAGGGGTCAGGCTTAAAGTTTATTAACTTACCGGCAAAATTCTACAACAAGGCCTCGGCCAGGGCAATATCCTCGGGGGTGGTTATTTTGATATTTGCATAATCCCCGGGCACCAGCTTGACGGGATGCCCCAACCGCTCCACCAGCGAAGCATCATCGGTGCCGCTAAAACCGTCCCGGGCGGCTGCCCGGTGCGCCTCCATTAAAAGCTCAAAGTTGAACACCTGGGGCGTTTGCACCTGCCACAGTTTGTCCCTGGGCAGGGTTTCCCACACCAGATCCTCCTCCCCTGCCATTTTGATGGTATCCTTAACGGGTACCGCCAGGGTGGCCGCCCCCCACTGCCGGGCCTGGCGGATCGCTTCCCGGATTCTTTCCGGCCTGGCCAGCGGGCGCGCGCCATCGTGCACCACCACCAGTTCGACACCGGCGGGCAGTGCCGCCAGGCCGCACCTTACCGAGTCACCACGACTGGCCCCGCCGGGCACTATTGCAACCTGCCTGCCCCATCCGTATTTATCCAGAACTGACCGGAAACCCGCCTCCCAGCCCGGCGTCACCACAAGTACAATGCCGTCCACCGGCACCGCTTGCACGGCCTGCAGTGCATGTACCACCACCGGCCGGCCCGCCAGATCAAGAAGTTGTTTATTAACCCCATCGCCCATACGAGTACTCCGGCCCGCCGCAGCCACCAGGGCGTACACGCTACCCAAGCAGCTTCACCTCTCTGTAGTTTTGCGCTTCCTGCTGGATCTCACCGCGCCGCTCCGATTTGGGCTTGGCAAATATCATTCGACCGGCTGCTGTTTGCAGTACACTGGTCACCAGCACGGTAATGGTTTGCTGCAAATAACGCTTGCCTCCGTCCACCACAATCATGGTGCCGTCATCCAGGTACGCAACACCCTGCCCGGCTTCCTTGCCCTCTTTAACCACCTGCACCTGCATTTCCTCGCCGGGTAGCACAACGGGTTTAACAGCATTGGCCAGTTCGTTTATGTTGAGCACCTTTACACCATGCAGCTCTGCAACCTTATTCAGGTTAAAATCATTGGTCATTATTTTGGCCCCCAGCTTCTGGGCCAGCTTAACCAGTTTGGTATCCACCTCCAGGGCATCGTCAATACCTTTGGTGTTATCATTAATCACCACTTTAACCGAGGGGTCTTTACGCAAGTTATTTAAAATATCCAACCCCCGGCGTCCCCGGTTACGTTTGAGTAAATCCGATGAATCCGCTATATGCCGCAGCTCTTCCAGTACAAAACCCGGCACCACCAGCGTCCCTTCAATAAAACCGCTGGCGGACAAATCAGCAATCCTGCCATCAATAATCACGCTGGTGTCTAAAATTTTTTGCATGCTGGCTTGTTTCGCATCCGGAGCGGCTTTATCCTTACCAACCCCCAACCGGGGTATATTACCCATAAAACTCATAATTTCTTCCCGTTTTTTAACACTTATCGCCATCCCCAGGTAACCAAGTAGTAACGTTACTGCTATCCAAATTATCTTACCGGGAAAACCTATAAATGCAAAAACAGAACCTAATAAATTAGCTATAATAAGTCCGATGATGAGGCCCACCGAACCCATGACCAGATCCTGCACCGGCGTTTTGCTGAGCATCTGTTCCAGCAATGCCGTCAGCCACAGGGAGAACCGGATTAGCCAGGGTGTTAATAAAATGCCCAGCACCAGGCCAACCAGCGCGCCAAGACCGATAATGCCGAACTTCATGGTATCGGTTAGGGGCCATAAACCCAAATTTGAAACATACAACCCTGAATATACGCCGCTGGCGGTAAATAATACCACCATAATTATAAATACCAGTTTTTTAACCAACCTGTTATCACCTCCCTCATTGTTAATTATTATTGACACCGGCATTATATTCTATTATGGATGATTTGAAAGTTTGTTTCAACCTTTTTGGTGATTTTTTCCGGTAAGAGTTTTTTACGGTAAATAAAAATACGCCAGATATTCTGGCGCATTATGCAAAAACCCCTTCAATCATGGACTTTGTCTTATCCTCACCCATCTCGGTGGCCAGTACCAGTTCACTGATCAGAATTTGCCGGGCGTTTTCCAGCATCTTTCGTTCACCTGAAGAAAGCCCCTTTTCCTGATCCCTTTTTATCAGGTTCCGAACAACTTCGGCGACTTCATAGATGTTACCGCTCTTTATTTTTTCCAGGTTGGCCCGATAGCGCCTATTCCAGTTATCAGACATGCTGCTGGATTGATCACGCAAAATGCGAAAAACCCGCTGCACACCATCATTATCAATAACCTGGCGCAACCCCACTTCCTCACAGTTGGAAATAGGTATCATTACCTTCATATCACCAACCGGCAACCTGAGGATATAGTACTGCCTGGTCTCCCCGAGAACTTCCTTTTCCTCGATGGCTTCGATAATCCCGGCGCCGTGCATTGGATAAACTACTTTATCTCCAATTTTAAACAAATTCCCGGACCTCCTTACCATATTCATAAAATATAATAGCACAAATACAGGATATTGTCAAGGAAATCTAATATTTTAGCACAGCACAAACATTGTGTCAATAATATTTTTTACTGCTCTACGGTTTGACAGGACAAGCCGCTCACCGTTATAATTACTGCAAGCTTTAAAACAAAAAGGAGTGAAACCGTTTGCTCAAAGATATAATTTATGACGAATTTCAACATACGGTTTCTGAAATATTGCTTTGCAACCGGAGCATCCTGGACCTGCTGGCAAAGTCCCAGGAAACAAATGCCAGAATGAACCGGGCTATCATTAAATCAGTAACCGGCTGCGGGTGTATTAGAATAAACGCGGCCAAAAAGAAAATTCCACCCGAAACTTCTTTGGAAGGATTAAAAAAGTTATTGGAATCACATCTGGAAGGCGAGTTGTGCGATAACTGCCGGGAAATTGTTGAACTAGAAATGGGACGCAATCTTTTCTACCTGGCTGCCCTGTGCAATCTGCTTGACCTGAACATGTATGACGTTTTAATCAAAGAGCAAAAAAAGTTAAAGGCACTGGGACTGTATAACCTGGCCTAACCCGTCTTAACCAAGCACCGCTAAAACGATTCTTCCCAGTGCGGCAGGCATTACAAGTAACTCCAAATAAAAAGTATATTCTACACAAATAGTAATTTTCCCTGCTATGTTATTTTAGCTTTTGTTGCCTAAACCACCAAAGGCGTGGATCATAGCCACGCCTTTAAATTTGTCATACATAACGCTCCTGGGTGAGCTGATCACGGTAACGTTGCAGCCCCTCCTTGATTGAGCGGGCCCTTACTTCGCCGATACCTTCCACGGCGTCCAATTCCTCAATGGTGGCTCCCAGCACCTTCCGCAGCGAGCCAAATTCCCGCACCAGGTTTTCCACCACCTGTAAAGGCAAGCGGGGAATTTTCTCCAGGATCCGGTAACCGCGGGGCACCACATGCTGATCCAATGCACCGGCGCTGCCCGGATGGCCTAAAGCCCGGGCTATCAAAGTAAGATCCAGCAAATCCTCGGAAGGCCAGCTACCGATCATGGCCATAACACTTTCCGGCGGCTTTTCACCACCCAAAGTGGCGTAATCCTGAATAATTAATCGCCCTTCATCCTCCACGTTGGCTACCAGCTCTTCCAACTGCATAGTGATCAGGCGACCCTCGGTGCCCAGCTCGCTGATATAGCGTTTTATCTCCTTAACCACCCGCAGGACCATTTCCGTCCTTTGAATGGCCTTGGCCACATCATACAGCGTTACGGCCTCTTCAAACTCCAGCGTACTTAAATTAGCCACCACCCGTTTCAACACGTGGCGGTATTTCTCCAGGGTTTGCAACGCCTGGTTGGCTTTGTTTATCACAACCCCCGATTCCCGGAGCGCATACTTTAAATTACCTTTGTATATGGTGATAACACTGCGTCGCTGGGAGATGGAAATGACCAGAGCGCCTGTTTGTTTGGCCACCCTTTCCGCAGTACGGTGCCGGATACCCGTCTCACTGGACGGGATGCTTAAATTGGGGATTAATTGAGTATTGGCTGCAATTATCTTTTTCACATCTTCGCTGATAATGATGGCCCCGTCCATTTTAGCCAATTCATAAAGATTAGCCGGGGTAAAATCGGCGTTAATGGCAAACCCACCCTCCGCCAGCTCCATAACCTCGGGCCTGTCACTGATCACCAGAAGCCCCCCGGTCTTGGCCCGCAAAATGTTCTCCATGCCTTCCCGAAGCGGCGTACCCGGCGCGACCACCCGCAGCACATCGAGTAACTTATCTTCCAATTTTCTCCCCCTTTATAGCACCGCTATTGGTAAAATTTTATCCAATATCAAAACACCATGTCAAATGCTTCGGCCAGCGTGGCCGCTTGCTGTATGCGAAATGTTCCTTGTCCGGGCAGACCCTTTTGCCGGGGCACTATGCAGCACCCGAAACCCAATTGCGCAGCCTCGCGAATTCTTTTATCCAAAGCGGTAACCGGCCTTATTTCACCGGTTAACCCCAGTTCTCCCATGACCACCGTGCGCCTGTCAATGGCCCGTTCCCGGAAACTTGAAGCCAGGGCCAGGGCAATCCCCAGGTCGGCCGCCGGTTCATCAATGCGCACACCACCCACTACGTTTACATAAGCATCGCAGTTACCCAGCATGAGTCCCATACGTTTTTCCAGCACCGCCATGATTAAAGCTACCCGGTTATGATCCACCCCGGTGGTCATACGCCTGGGCAACCCGAAGGAGGTGGGACATACCAGGGCCTGAATTTCCACCAGTAGCGGCCGGGTGCCCTCCAGGGTCGGCACCACCACTGTTCCGGCTACATCACGGCTGCCATGATCCATTAAAAAAAATGATGATGGGTTGGTCACCTCCGAAAGGCCAGTGCCGGACATCTCAAAAACTCCGATTTCATTGGTGGACCCGAAGCGGTTCTTTACCCCGCGCAGTATTCTAAATGTTTGATGGCGCTCCCCTTCGAAATATAACACCACATCCACCATATGCTCCATTACCCGGGGACCGGCGATCATACCTTCCTTGGTGACATGCCCCACAACAAAAACAGAAATCGATTGTTCCTTGGCCATCCGCATCAGCCGGGCGGTACATTCCCGCACCTGGCTCACACTGCCGGGAGCGGATGTTATACCGGACAAATACATGGTCTGAATGGAATCCACCACCACCAGTGCGGGATTAACTTTGGCCAACTGTTCCTCCACAGCCTCCAGGTTGGTTTGGGAGTAGACATAAAGCCCGGCACTGTTTACCCCAAGCCGGTCTGCCCGCAGCCTGATCTGTTGAGGCGACTCCTCCCCGGACACATAAAGTACCCGGTGTCCGGCAAAAGCCACTGCACCGGCTACCTGCAAAAGCAAAGTGGATTTACCGATGCCCGGGTCACCCCCCAGTAAAATCAGCGACCCCGGCACCACACCCCCACCCAGCACACGGTTTAGCTCGGCCATACCCGTGGACCTGCGCTGGCCGTCCACCGGCTCAACCATGTCCAGGGGCCGGGGTTCCTCCCGGCGCTCCATCACCCCGCGCTTGGGCGAAGATATAACAACCTCTTCAACGTAGGTATTCCATTCCCCGCAACCGGCACAACGGCCCATCCAGCGGGAAGTAAAATGACCGCATTTCTGGCAATAATAACCGGTTTTTTTAGCAGTCATACCAATTCTCCCGTTAAAGTTATCTGGTTATTATACCATAATACGGCTATTGTTGTAACCACCATTGGTCCCGTTCTTCAACCTACTTAATTCCTGCTCCTGCAAACACAGGGGGTAAAGGGCAGCAAACACCTACCCCTTACCCCCTTTAATTCAATTTTCGGACCTTTTTTGAATCAGCTAAATTTTGGTCACCTTCAAACCGTTTTCATCCCCTTTGTCTATCAGCACCCGGTCACCCCGTTTAAAGGTGCCCTGCAGCAATTCCTCGGACAAACGGTCTTCTATTTCCTTTTGGATGGCCCGGCGCAGCGGCCTGGCACCGTAATTCTCGTCGAATCCCTCCCGGGCCAGGTATTGGGCGGCTGCCGGGGTAACTTCAATGGATATCTCGTTCTCAGCCAGCCGTTTGGCCACTTCCTGCACCATCAGGCTTACAATTTCCGCAATATGAGCCTGGCTTAAGGCATGGAAGACAATGATGTCATCAATACGGTTTAAAAATTCAGGCCTGAACGCCCGGCGCAGCTCATCCATGACCTTTTTCTTCATATTCTCATAGCCGGTACCGGCACTCTCTTCGGTTTTAAATCCCAGGGTGGTTTCCCGCTTGATTAAATTCATGCCTATGTTGGAGGTCATGATAATTACGGTATTACGGAAATCCACCGTACGCCCCTTGGCGTCGGTAAGCCGGCCATCCTCCAGCACCTGCAGCAATATATTAAACACATCCGGGTGGGCCTTTTCAATTTCATCCAGCAGCACCACGGAGTAAGGCTTGCGGCGCACCGCCTCGGTCAACTGGCCCCCTTCATCATATCCCACATAGCCCGGGGGCGCACCCACCAGCCGGCTCACTGCAAATTTTTCCATGTACTCGCTCATGTCTATGCGCACCATGGCCTCCTCATCGCCGAACATGGCCTCGGCCAGCGCCCGGGCCAATTCGGTTTTACCCACCCCGGTGGGACCCAGGAAGATAAAGGAGCCGATGGGCCGCTTGGGATCCTTCAGCCCGGCCCGGGCCCGGCGAATGGCCCGGGACACGGCTGTAACCGCTTCCTCCTGGCCAATTACCCGCCGGTGCAATATTTCCTCCATACGCAGCAACCGCTGGGACTCTTCCTCCGCCAGCTTATCCACCGGTATACCGGTCCAGCTGGCCACCACCTGGGCAATATCTTCAGCTGTAACCTCCAGCTTTTTACCGCCCTTTTGCTGCTGCCAGCTGCTGCGTTTTTCGTCCAGTTCCTGCCTGAGCTTGCTTTCCTCATCCCGCAACTGGGCTGCTTTCTCAAATTCCTGGCTATTTACGGCCGCTTCCTTTTCCTTGCGCAGCTCTTCAATACGCTGCTCCAGTTCCTTTAGATCGGGGGGCGCGGTAAATGCCTGCAACCGCACCCGGGAACCCGCCTCATCCATTAAATCAATGGCCTTGTCCGGCAGGAATCGATCGGTAATATAACGGTCACTGAGCTGGGCCGCAGCCTTTAAAGCCTCGTCGGTGATACGCACCCGGTGGTGGGCCTCGTATTTATCCCGCAGCCCTTCCAAAATTTGCACCGTTTCCTCCACACTGGGCTCCTCCACCGTAATGGGTTGGAAACGACGTTCCAGGGCCGAATCCTTCTCAATATGCTTGCGATATTCATCCAGGGTGGTGGCCCCAATGCACTGCAACTCTCCCCTGGCCAGGGCCGGTTTTAATATATTGGCGGCATCTATGGCCCCTTCCGCCGCCCCGGCGCCGATGATAGTGTGTAATTCATCAATAAATATAATAATGTTCTTTTCCTGGATTATTTCCTCCACCACTTTTTTCAGCCGTTCCTCAAACTCGCCCCGGTACTTGGTCCCTGCCACCAGCGAGGCCAGGTCCAGGGTAACCAGGCGCTTTTGGTTCAATGTCTCGGGTACGTTGCCGGCCACAATACGCTGGGCCAGGCCCTCGGCAATAGCTGTTTTGCCCACCCCCGGATCACCGATGAGCACAGGATTGTTTTTGGTACGGCGGCTTAAAATCTGCACCACCCGCTCAATTTCCTTATCCCGGCCCACCACGGGATCCAGTTTATCTTCTTTGGCCAGGGCCGTTAAATCACGGCCGAACTGTTCCAGGGTAATGGTTTTGTTGCCGCAGGTTCCCCCGGCGCAACCCGGCTGGGGCTGCTGTCCCTGGGGCATGCCCCCGGCACCGCCCAGCAGTTCCATAACCACCTGGCGCACCCTTTCTTGACTGGCCCCCATGGCACCCAGCACCTGGGCAGCAACGCCTTCTCCCTCCCGTATCAAACCCAGCAGCAAATGCTCGGTACCTACGTAGCTGATGCCCATACGCCGGGCTTCATCGACGGAAAGTTCCAGCACCCTTTTCACCCTGGGGGTCAGGGACACTTCCCGGGGTACTCCATCGCCCTTGCCGGCGGCCTGCTCCACCATGGCCCGCACTTTACCGGCCTGCACCCCCAAACTGGCCAGGGCTTTGGCCGCTACCCCTTCACCTTCACTGATCAGCCCTAATAATATATGCTCGGTGCCCACATAGGGGTGCCCGTACCGTTTGGCCTCTTCCTGGGCCAGCATCAGCACTTTATGTGCCCTCTGGGTAAATCTACCGAATAACATATTCTCAACCTCCCTGGTTAAGCTTGTTACGAATAGTCTGAGCTCTTAAAATATCCCGCTCCAGGGGATTTAAATCACTGTTCCGCTGTTTGGCCAGATACGCGGGGCGGGTCATCACCATCAATTCCGTTAATTGCGCGGGCGCAGGACCGGTAATCAGCTGCAAATCCACCCCCAACCGCACATCGGATAACCGGCGCATGGCCTCCTCGGAGGAGATCATATGGGCATGTTTCAGTATGCCATAGGAACGGCCCACTTTGTCCTCCAACTGATCCCTGCGCTGCTGCAACAGCGCCTTGCGGGCTTCCCGCTCCTGGGCCAGTACCTGACCGGTAACCGAGTTTAAACTGGTGATAATATCTTCTTCCGCATGCCCCATGGTAACCTGGTTGCTGAGTTGGAATAAATTACCCAGTGCCTCGGTTCCTTCACCATATAATCCCCGCACCGTAAACCCCAGCTTGGAGACGGTGGTCAGTACCGCCCCCACCTGATCCACCAGCACCAGGCCGGGCAGGTGCATCATCACCGAGGCCCGCATACCCGTGCCGGTGTTGGTGGGACATGCGGTAAGGTAACCGAACTTTTCGGAAAAAGCGTAATCCAGCGTATGCTCCAGACCGTCATCCACCTGGTTTACCAGTTCCCAAGCCTTCTCCAACTGCAGCCCGGGCAGCAAGCACTGCACCCGCAAGTGATCCTCTTCATTAATCATGATACTGATCACTTCATCATCCCGCAGGGCTACGGCTTTTTTTTCATGCCCCTCCAAAAGATTCGGGCTGATCAAGTGTTTTTCCACTAGTATTTGCCTCTCCACAGGGGTCAATTCAGACATGCGGATCATCTCCAAATTACCCGCCCGGCTCTTAACAGCCTGGTTTTCCATGGCCAACTGCACCGCGTGGATAACTTGCCCCGCCTTTTCGTTATCCAGCAAATGGGGGAAGGCATATCCTTTCAGGTTGCGGGCCACCCTGATACGGCTGCTGATCAATATATCCCCATCCGGGCCGCCGCCCAACATCCAACCGCTTCTGGCATTATTCACCGTCTCTTTAATACCCATTATTGTCCCCCCCGGCCAACTGCTGCTCCAACTGCCGGATCTCATCCCGCAATTGAGCTGCCCTTTCAAATTCCTCCCGGGCCACGGCTTGCTGCATTTGTTCTTTCATATCTTTAATCTTCCTCGCCAGTTTGGCCTGCCCGCCGGTTCGCTCGGGAACCTTACCCGCATGGTTGCTGGAACCGTGAACTCTGCGCATAAGGGGCTCCAGGCGATCCCCAAAATGCCTGTAGCAGTCACCGCAACCCAGTAATCCCTTTTGGGCGAATGAGTTTTCCGTGGTGCCGCACGTGGGACAGCTGGTTTGCTGCTGGACTGCAGCGGCAAAGGGATGGGCCGGCGGTGCCTGGCTCAAAAAACTGGCCAATATATTATGCAGGTTGATTTGAGGCATAAAGCCAAACCCTCCGGCCTGCCCCTGGCCGGCACAGATTTCGCACAAATGCATTTTGGTTTGGTGACCGTTTACTATTTGTGTATAGTGCACCGTAGCAGGCCTTTCATGACATTTTTCGCAAAGCATGATTATTCCCCCTGGAATATTATTTGGAGTGTTTAAATATAACCATTAATATGGATTTAAGAATGTTGGCTCGCAACTGGTCCCGGGCCGGCAGGCCGATACGCAATACATTACGACCCAGACAGGCCTTAATAATAGCAACCTCCCGCGGGGTTACCAGCTCCTCCTCCAGCAACCGGGCTAAAATTGCAGTGGCCCTGCGTTCGGAGATACGGTCCCCCACCAGGCTGATCACTTCACTGAGCAGATCCATCTCACCGGTATTTAAAGGCACTTTCACTATCCGTACAAACCCCCCGCCACCCCGGCGGCTTTCCACCACGTAACCCCTTTCAATGGTGAACCTGGTGGCCAAAACATAATTAATTTGCGAGGGAGCGCAATCAAATTTTTCGGCCAACTCATTGCGCTGTATCTCCACCTTTTTTTGGCCGCTCTGCTGAATCAGTTTGTTTAAGTACTGCTCGATTATGTTAGATAGACTGGACATTATGCCAACTGCCCCCCTACAACAGAAAGTTGCTTTACCCGGCGTAGCTCTTTGCGGGTCCGGTGTTGATTTTGACTTTAACTTACTTTAACTATAGTATAACACGTTTTGCTGATTATATTTCAACAATCGTTAAAGGTGAAAAAAATTAATTAGCATTAAGATATCGCCTTTTATCTTAGCCTTAATTAATTTTTCATAAATTAAAATAAAATACCGTTGCCTTGCTACCTGGCCCGGTGAAGTACCCGCCCGTCAAAAACAAAATAAAAAGAGACATTGCAGAGTATATACTCTGCAATGTCTCTTTTTTGGCTCCCCGAGCTGGATTCGAACCAGCAACCCTCCGGTTAACAGCCGGATGCTCTACCGTTGAGCTATCGAGGAATAGCTGGTGGAGATGACCGGACTCGAACCGGTGACCCCCTGCTTGCAAGGCAGGTGCTCTCCCAACTGAGCTACACCCCCGCTTGGGCAGCATAATCCATATTAAACTTGGAACCTGTACAGGGCTTCTTGATATCGCCCTCCGGTATTAGATATTATCATATCTGCGGTAATATGGCAAGCGTTATTAATTAACCGAAACACCGTCGACTGCCTGCATTACCAGTTGACTTGACACCAATAACGGCAACTTAATTGGTGGGCCTGGGTGGACTCGAACCACCGACCTCACGCTTATCAGGCGTGCGCTCTAACCGGCTGAGCTACAAGCCCCAATTGGTTGCTAACAGGATTTTGCCGGCGTGCAAAATCTGTTTTTGGTTACCGCCTCGGTTTTTAATGTTATCATAACACTCGAAAAGTGTCAATAAACAAATTTTAACGATTTAACGTCTACCCCTGGTTCTCCCGCGGCTTCATTAACGGGAATAATATGACATCTCTAATGGATGCCGCGTTGGTTAAGATCATCACCAAACGATCAATACCGATACCAAGCCCGCCCGCCGGCGGCATACCGTATTCCAGCGCATTGATATAATCCTCATCCATCATATGCGCCTCATCGTCACCGGCCCGCCTTTTTTCGAGCTGGCTCAGGAATCTTTCCTTTTGGTCCAGCGGATCATTAAGCTCGGAAAAGGCGTTGGCCATTTCCCGTCCATAAATAAACAGCTCAAACCGGTAGGTAAGGTCGGGCCTGTCCTCTTTTTTCTTGGCCAGAGGCGATATATCCAGGGGGTAATCATAGATAAAGGTGGGCTGGATTAAGTTAGGCTCCACTGTTTCTTCAAACACTTTGTTTAATATGGAACCCCAGGACTCACCCCGTTCCACTGCAACGGGCAGATGCTGCACGGCGGCATACGCCTCATCACCTGTGCGCAGCGATTCAAAATCCACACCACTGTACTTCTTAACCGCCTCCAGCATAGGCACCCTGGCCCAGGGTTTAGCCAGGTTGATATCCACATCGCCATAGCGCACCACATTGGTACCCAGTACCTGTTCCGCCACGGTGCAAATCAGGTCCTCAGCCAGATCCATCATGTCGTTGTAATCGGCATAGGCCTGGTAGAGCTCCAACATGGTAAATTCGGGGTTGTGCTTGGTGCTGATGCCCTCATTACGGAAATTGCGGTTAATTTCATATACCCGTTCAAACCCGCCTACCAGCAGCCGTTTCAGGTAGAGCTCAGGAGCAATCCGCAAAAATAGATCCATATCCAGTGTATTGTGGTGGGTAATAAACGGGCGGGCTGCCGCTCCACCGGCAATGGCATGCATCATGGGCGTTTCCACTTCCAAAAAACCCAGCCGGTCCAAATAACCACGGATAGCCTTGATAATCTTGCTGCGTTTGACAAAGGACTCCCTGACCTCGGGGTTGACTATTAAATCGACGTATCGCTGCCGGTAGCGCAGTTCCACATCACGCAGGCCGTGCCACTTTTCCGGCAGGGGGCGCAAAGATTTGCTTAACAAACGCAGGGTTTGAACCGCCAATGTTATTTCACCCATGCGGGTTTTAAATACCTTGCCGGTTACACCTACAATATCACCGATATCCAGTTTGGTAAATAAATCATACGCCTGCTCGCCAACGTCGTTGAGCCGGGCATAGATTTGAATTTGGCCCGTACTGTCCTGGATATTGGCAAAACCCGCCTTGCCATGACCCCGTTTGGCCATAACCCGGCCCGCCAGGGAAACCTGCCGGTTTTCAAAACCCTCGAAATCATCCAGTATTTGCCGGGCGGTATGGCTGCGCTCATATTTACCACCATAAGGCTCCAGACCCTGTTCCTTGAACTCGGCCAGTTTGGCGAGCCGTACCCGTATCAATTCATTGATATCCTCGGTTTGAGATGGTGATACACGATTCTGATTTGTTTTATCGCTGGACATTTAATGTGATTACCTCCGATGCACTAAACAAACTATTTAATTATATCCACAATTTGGTACTTCAAAATGCCCGCAGGCACGGTAACCTCCACTGTTTCACCTTTGGACTTACCCAGTATGGCTTTACCCACCGGGGATTCGTTTGATATTTTATCTTCCGCGGGGTCGGCCTCTGCAGAGCCGACAATGGTGCACTTGAACTCCTCGTCAAATTCCATATCACGCAAAAGCACCGTGGAGCCAATGGATACCACCTCGGTGCCCAAATTTTCGTCATCAATAATTTTGGCATTGCGCAGCATTTTTTCCAGCGTAAGTATTCGCCCTTCATTAAAGGCCTGCTCGTTTTTGGCATCCTCGTACTCGGAATTTTCGCTTATATCACCGAATTCTATGGCCTGCTTAATTCGCTGGGCTACCTCCCGGCGGCGCACCGATTTTAGTTCCTCCAATTCCGATTCCAGTTTTTTAAGGCCCTCTATGGTAAGAATAACTTCCTTATCGCTCATTTTAATACCTTCTCCTTAATCTTAATCTTAATCTTAAGTTTACAAAACAATATATGTTATTCCCACTTAATTATTCGAAAAAACAGGCACATACAAGTAAAAGTTGCCAAAACCTCCGCTTAGTACCTCCGCTTAGTATTAAAGCACTGCAAAAAAAAATTGCAGTGCCTGGTGTTCTTGCCTTTCATCCATAACATTATATGTAGACCACTATTTTTTGTCAAGGGTTGCTGCAAGCGTACTAGCGTACAATATTGCATTACCGGGCCTCGGGCAGGGCTAGACTCGCCCTGGCCCGCTCTTTAATCAGGGCTATTTCCCCGGGACTAACCGCCCTTTCAAAACTGCGAAAACCGGCCAGGCGAAACCCGTGTTTACGGGCCAGCGCCGATATCTGTTCCACCTGCTCAATACTTAAATCCCGGCCCAAAGTAAAATTCTCGTAGCGGCCCTCCATGGCCAGCATCATGGTTTCCGCCATGCATGCATAGGACGTGCCCTCGGGAAATCCAAAATTAAAGTGAAAATCAACTTCACCCGGCACATTAACCACACCGCCCTCAATTACCAGCACATCCCGGCGTTTTTCAGCCACCTGTTTGGACACGTTGCGTGGACGGCTAACATCACATACCACGGCTCCGGGCATTAAATCCTCGGGACCAATGATGGTATCCACCGCGCTGGTCACGGTGATCACAATCTGGGCGTTCTTCAGAGCATGTTTGATATCCGAGGTAATTCTGGCCGCCACCCCGGTTTCATACATGATCTTGCGGGCTAGTTCCTCCAACCGGTTTTTCTGCCTTGCCACCAGCGTCAAATAGCGCACGTCCCGGGCCAGCACCCGTGCGCAAACCTGTCCGATGGAACCCGTGGCTCCCACCACCACAGCGTGGCATTTTTTCAGGTCATGGCCCATCAAGCGGGCTGCCTCTCTGGTACCTTCCAACGCCGTGGCCACTGTGTAGCTGTTACCGGTGGTGACAGCAATATCCAGGTTTTTGGCCACGGTAATACCGGCATCCCCCACCACCGAGGTAAAGGCGCCCAGTCCCAGTATTTTAGCTCCCATCTTCTGGGCCAGTTTACCGGTTTTTATAATTTTGTTTATAACAAATTCCTCAGGTAATTCCATCATCAAGCGGGCGGTAATGGGACAAGCTACAAACCACCCTTCCGCCCGGGCATGCTCCGAATAGACACCGGTGATTTTGGATACCTTAATGGGCGGTGCATATTTAAACAAACCCTCCAGCAGACGGGGCGGCAATTTACCCAGCAGTCCGAACTTACGGGCAAAATCACTTATATCCAAAGGGTGAATCATGAACGCAAATGTATTCATCAAACCTTTCCTCCTTTAATGGCCCTGATCACCGCCGCCAATTCCGCCGGATCAACGTACTTATCTTCCTGGATGGGCGAATCGCCTATTTCCAGCCCTATCACTTCCTTATCCAACGTAGCCCGCAAAATTTTAATCCTCTTGCCCGATCCTATAACCACCACCTGATCATAGGAATGCACCAAAGCAATCAGTTCCATAATGGAATTAAAAAGTTCTATGCCGCTTTTTTGCTTGACAAAATCCCAGCGCTCCGCTTCACTCATTAACAGTGCATAATCAACACCCTCGTCCCGCATTAAAGCATATAACTCGTCACGATTGGCAATGGGAAAACCGATCACGGCCACACTTTTGCCCTTGCGCACCTCGCCCAAGTTTTCCAGGCGTGATACCAGGGTACGGTCTATGCCCAGCCGGGCCGCCACATCGGTCTGAGATAACCCCATGGACCGCAGCTCTAAAATCTCCGTAATAAAATTATCTATTTTGTGCCTGCTTATCACTTTATCGCCGATACGTATTAAATCCATGTCCTCTACCCCGCCAGTGATTGCGACGATTAAAAGTTTAACCATATCACCAGGATAACCTGTGCACAATATTGTGTACAGTTACATTTTAACAGCACAGGCCCGGCAAGTCAAAGAAGAACTTCAAGCTTATTGCCGGCCTGAATATTTTACTATTAGCGGTTGATACCGTGTTGATTAACGTAAACGTCAGAAGTTCGGAGAAAAAATGAGTTTCGCCGCATACAGGGCGGGTGGGGTCTTCAAATCGATAACTTTCTCGCATCCAACCGGAAACTTTTCGTCTTATGACAAGCTAATTATTATGCAAAGGACATGGTGCTCATGACAGCGCTGCTATGCAAGTTAAATTCGATATTATTTTGAAAATTTTCTGCTTATCGCTAATGTGTAAGCCATTATTATAGCAAAAAACCCCACAGATAACATTTAATGTTACGTGTGGGGTTTTGTGCTAGATTTTTAAGCACTTTCATAGTAGATATTCTCCGGTTCAACGCCTGCACCGTGCAGGACCTTCAAGGAGGCGTTAATCATCGGTTTAGGACCGCACATATAAACTTTATAACCTTTTAAATTCAACTCTTTAATAACATCGGTAACAAATCCCCGTTTACCGGACCAGTCCTTATCGTTCGCCACCACCTTGATATATTCAAATTTACTGCTCTGGGACTGCAGTGTACTGAAGTGGTCATCGTAAATCAGCTCTTTTGCTCTATTAACGCCATAAACCAGCTTGACATTCTTTTCGTTATTTGAATTTTTAACGATATCCCCTGCTACCGGCACAAACGGCGTTATGCCTATTCCGCCGGCCACCAAAAGGAAATTATCTGAATTTTTATTGACCACCAGTTCTTTCCCCATAGGCCCTTCCAGCTCAACCAGATCTCCCTCTTTAAAAGTATCAAAGAGTATTTGTGAGCCAAAGCCACCGGGCGTATATTTTACCGAAACCTTAACTTCCGTCCCGTCTTTTTTGCAGGATGAAATTGAATAGGCCCTGAACATTTTGGGCTGCTCACTGATTTTAACCAGTATGAACTGCCCCGGTTTATAATCCAACTTCTTGGGTTTAATCATCTTAAAAGTATACTCATTTACATCACCGGTAAGTTTTCTAATTTGACTGATACTCGCGGCAATTTTTCTTCTTTCCCTGTAACCGTCAATATCAGTTTCCTCTTTAAGCCGGAGAGCCTCTGATTCATTGCTCAGCGACAGGATGCCCGCTGGACAATTATGAACGCAAGTGGAACACCGTATGCATGCTTCGTTATCAAACTGGTTCTTCTCCGAAAATTCCAGGTAGGGAGTTAGCTGCATGGGGCAAACCCGGGAACATTTACCGCAAGTGTGACACATTTCTTTGCTGGCTATAGTTACTTTTGCGTCGGTCTTCCTGTTGAGGCGCAGTAGCTTTCCAAGCTTGTAAGTGAGTATTTCCAGCGTTCCCATAGGGCAAAAATTACACCATGCCCGAGGACTGATACTAAAGGCCAGGATTGTTCCCACAATGGTTACCACCAGATAGTTCATGACAAAAATGTATCCCAGCTTATCGAGAAAACTGGCGCTGCCATAAATGGCAAATACTTTAATCAAACGGCTAATCATCATGTACATGAACCAGGTAAACACTGCCGCAGCCATTAATTTGTGTTTCATAAAAGCAGGTATTTTTCTATTTGCCCCGCGGGGCATAATGATAAAATCAAACAAACTGCCGTGGGGACAGATATTGCCACACCAGTATTTGCCCTTCAAAAAAGCCATTACAGCCAGGGTCAGCATAAGCGGTATAATCAGCAAGCCCAGTTTGGGGAACCATAACCCGCCAAAAGCCACCAGCGGGACAAACATCCAGCTGTATTTCCTGACTGAGTTGAATACCCGATTGGTCTTAATGTAAAAAGAAGCCATGTCTCAAACCACCTTTCATTATATACCCCTGGGGGTATAATTTTTGATTTAATTATACAGCTAGACAGGCATATTTGTCAAAATGTTTTTAAGCCCTTATTTGATGTATTTATGAAAGAAATTTGTGCAGCTTTTTGGGCATGGGCTTGCTGGATGTTAATTCATTATAACAATACCCCATAGGGGTATTAAATTTCATTCACAGCTCTAAAGCGTTTTAAGGGAAGCGGTTATTTAGTGAATTAACTCCTGCAGCCGGCTTCGCCGTTCTTAGTTATAACCACCGGAGCCAGGGGCTCGTGGCATATTCTCGTGGCATATTACAGTAGAACCTTAGAAAACAAAAGAAACGGTCTACTCACCAACAGCAAGTAGACCGTTTTACTGTGTATCAAAAATTTATATTGTTTGCACATTTAAAAAACCAAGATCCTGGAGCATGCGTAAATCTTCTTGAATTGTTTCCCCGCTGGTAGTTAAATAATCACCCACCATAAGCCCATTTGCCCCGGCTAAAAAAGCCAGGGGTTGAAGGCGGCGTAAACCTTCTTTTCTACCGCCGCAAAGGCGCAACACCGCCCGGGGCAGCACCAGCCGGAAAACAGCTATGGCCCGTAATATTTCCAGGGGAGATAAGATCCTTTGGTTTTGGAGCGGCGTCCCCGGTATAGGGTTTAAAAAGTTCAGGGGCACAGAATCAATGTGCAGTTTTTGCAATTCCAAGGCCAATTCAACCTGGTGTACCGGGGATTCCCCAAGGCCCAGTATGCCACCGACACACACCCGCAAACCGGCTTTTTGGGCGGCCAGTATGGTCTCCACCCTTTCCTGGTATGTATGGGTGGTACAAATTTGATTAAAATAGCCGGGCGACGCCTCCAGGTTATGGTGGTAGGTGGATAATCCCGCTTCCGCAAGCATGGACGCCTGTTTTTCGTTAATAATACCCAGGGAAGCGCACAGGTCAAGATTAGTTTCCCGGCGTAAGAGCACAAGGGTTTCCAGCACTGTTTCCAGGTCACGGTCGGAAATACCCCGGCCGCTGGTAACCATGGAAAACCGCTGCACCCCCGAAGACTCTACTTTAATTGCGTAACTCAAAATCTTTTCAGGACTCAACATGGGGTAAGTTTGCACATTGGTATGATAGTGGGATGATTGGGCACAAAATGTGCAATTTTCACTGCAATGGCCTGACCGGGCGTTAATAATGGAACACAAATCCACCCTGTTTTCCGGAAAATGCTCACGGGTAACCCTGCCGGACAGGCTCACCAAATCATAGATTTCTAAACCGGTCAATTGATTAAGTTCCATTGCCGTTTCTTTACTTATTGGCAAGGCATCTGTAATTTTTACTTTTAGCTGTTCCAGCAAATGGACTCCTCCTCGGTTACTATTTTGATAGCCGCATTAGTAATATTTTCAACTGTTTTCCAGTGGATCAATATAAAACATCTATTACCCATGCATAATGTTAACTGGTTTGCAAAATGGGGTTAACGATTGCCAGGCAAAAACCCTTATTAGATATTACCAAAGTGCATAGGAGATGTAAACCTATAAAATTATTATGGTTGACAATAAAGTTATTTAACGGACACGGCAGCCGGCTGCAAGAGTGGCATCCAGGCTGCCCAAGTGGCATCACACAACCGTATTGCTTATAACTGTTTGAAAACCGTTTTTTGTGGCTGTAAATATTAACTGGTCAATGGACTGCTTTGCAGTGTCGCTAAACAAAAACCATTGGTTGGCAGAAGCATCGTAAAGCAAAATCTCGGGGAACCCGACCAAAATTTCGGCGGGATGAGCATTAATCAAACCATAAATATCAAATCGTTGTATACTGTTACCATCCAAATCCAAAAAGTCATATTGTCCCAATTTATAATAGGCTCCGGGTAGGTCCATGTTAACCTGCCAGGAGTAACTAGCGGGAGCTTCCACCTTGCTGCCTTTATGTGCTAAAAACACATCATAAATGGCTTTGTTATACGCGTTTCCTTTGATATGCTGCACTACACCGCCCATGGTCATGTGATATTCATGCTGCAATGCTTGTATTTTTGCACCGTTTATTACCAATAGCTCTGCTTCATTACCCCTTTTTTTCCTTTCGGCCAGATGCAAAAAGGCCTGCCCGAACCTGTTTCGGTCAAGCTAGCCTCGGTAGCAATCTCACGCAACTCCTTTCTCCTCTTTTTAGTTTTTATTCCAATCCCTGGTGACTTCAGTGCTAACAAAATTGACTATCGGCCTGCCCATTTTCACTAGTTTCCATACCTCTGTGGAAATTCCCGTATCTGAATCTGTAACCAGTAAAACATATTCCCCATCATTCGTTTTAATCAAATCTATTACTTCCCAATAATGAATATCATTTATATCTATATTAAAAAGCATTTGTAAGTCGTTAGGAAGGCCAGGTATACCCCACTTGTATAATTTTCCTCCGGAACGGAAAAACAACGAATTATCTTCATACTTTAATGCCAAAGTCCAAGGAGAGTACCGGTTTTTAAGAATATCTTGAGGGTTATATGAATTCATTATATCCCCGCTGCTATTTATCTCTAAAACATTTATGCTGGAATCATCATGTGCTCTTTTTTCTAAAACAACAAAAAGATGATCATTTTTACCCACAAAAAGTTTACTGAAATATGCATCTTGTTGACGTTGGTTTGATGGCAGATTTTCAAAATTGAAAATTACATTTTCTTTACCCTCGGGTGTTATTCTTAACACCTGCTTTGCGGAAGATAAATAAAAATTACCTTTTTGATCCACATCTAATGAATTAAAGTACTCTTGCGCAGAGAAGATTTTTTTTATCTCTTTCTTTTCAACATCAATTAAGTTGAGAGTAGATTCTTGTACGACACCCTGTTCATATTGGCAATTTAAAACCGCTAATTTTAGAGGACTTACCACAGAAAAATCTTCTATGGCTTCCTGTATAATTTCCTGTTCCTCAGGTATCCAGGCTGTAAGGTCATAAATTTCCCCCTGGTCATACATTTTTATTGTTGAATAATTGTCTAAAAAATATAGGTAATGATCATATGATTCTATTTGAGTGGGATTATCCAGCTGGCTTTTTACTTTCCAGGCCGCACTTGAACAAGAAGTTAGCGTAGCTATAATCAATAAAGATAAAACCATCAGAATAATTATTGGCAAATGCGATATTTTGCCACAACCTCTAAGCATATTTTTCAAATTCCCCCCTTTAAGCTCATTTGGCCTTTTCCTTGCACAATTAGCTTTAAATTTCCCTGTTCCGAATACCTTTAAATATTATGATTCAGGCTTTTTCTTTTGTATAATATGCAAGAACAAAAGGAATCAAAGGAACAAGTGCTAGTAACCTAAACCAGCTCTCAAAACCGCTAAAATAAAGCATTGGTAGTAAAAAAGCCATACCACTTATAAATAGCGCCTTCCAGGATTTTTTCCATAGTCCGTAAACAAATAAAAATAGAGCAACACCAATTAGTAGCCAGAAGATGAATCCTGCCCAATAAAAGCCCATTTGCCCACCTCCCTAAATAGGCTAAAAAAATTTCAGCGCAGATAAGCTTTTTACAGTGGCACATTTAAAATCTTATCCTTACGCCCAATGCCAGATATAAAGTTGCCCCATCATTTTCTTTGGTGTTCCGAAATCTGGACTACTCATTTAAAAAATGAATTTTGTGTTCCGTGCTATCGTCCGTATCAATCAGGAGGTCTTCCGGTATTTGCAGATAGATAACCATATCACTAGAGGAGTAGTCCATTCCCATTCTATCCATAGAATAACCCCTGCCGGTAAACTGAGCCATGGTGAAGTCATGATAAAACCGGGCCGCTTCGTGATGAATTTTTTCCGGCTGAAGTATTTCCAACTGATTGTCTTGCAGCCGGATATCAGGCGGATTAGCCAGCGTTAAACGGTTTGGTAATTTTGGTACGTAGCTGAATACCTCCAGCTTGCTGTCGCAGACATCCTTTCTCTCCACGTTAATCGGAATAGAATACCGTTCATAATCCGGTGCTGTTATTTTCAGGCGTTCTCCCTGATAATCAAAACTCCACCGGGCAATGATCTCCGCGCCTTCGTAATCGTTCAACCGGCCTTCATAGAACGCATCGTAAAACGCATTGATCCGGGAGTCTTGATAAGAATACTGTCCCGGCCCGATCTCAACGATTTCGACCGGCTCCGGCGTACCGGGTTCCGCAATCGCATAATACACAGGAACGGATACAAATAAAATGACCATATAGAAGCCGACCACCAGGCGGGTCTTACCCAGGGAAATGCGGACTTTGCTGAAGGCAACAAGCGAAATGATAATTAACAATAGAACCAGCAGGTTTATCAACAAAGCCACCAATATCATTTCCGGACCTCCATTCTATTGAAAAACAGAATAACACATCCAAAAACGATGGCCGATACAAGAACAACTTTTAGGGCGAAGAGCGCATGGGAACCTTCTTTGGAAAAAAACTCAATAGCGCTGATTAGTGTCCGGGCCTGGCCGGTACTTCGAGCCTCCACAAACAATGTGCCCAAAAACAGCCCCGGTAGCAGCACGACAAAAGCAGGGTGCCGTTGCGTCAGCATGCCGGTGAGATACCCGGTGATGCTGAGAAGCGCTGCATAAAGGGTGGCGGCGAAGATACCGCTTAGCAAAGCCGGCGGCGCAATCCAAAAAGCGGGGCCGGCATCCACACCGCCATGGGAAAAGAACATGACCACACGCAACAGCAAGCCGCACAATGTAGCGGTAACCCCGGCGATGACGGCGGCGGTGAGCAGTAAGGCCAGGCTGGAAAGGTGGCTGCTCAGCCGGTTTGAAACAAAGGTAAAATCCGTTTTAAAACCGTTGTTGGCCATACTGATTCCGATACTGAAAGCCCAGATTAAAGTAAAGATGATGATTACATCGCCGGTGACATATTTTATGGTGTAAGATATGCCCTGACTGCTCCCCCCCGAGGAGCCGCCCACGCCATTAAGGGATAAGAGAAACGCCAGCAACTGCACTGCAACCAGGGTGAAAAACAGGCCTGCGTGGGCTTTTGTTTTGTAGTGATACTGCGTTTTCGCCACGGCAAGTATGCTAGTTTCGGTCAAAGACATCATCTATCCCTCCTTTGTTTCGCGCTGTCAGGTACATACAAAGATCGTCGGCGGCCACCGGTGAAATCGCCACGCCTTCGAGGCGGGCCTTTTGCAGTTCCTCTTCTGTAAATTGATTGCGGACGGCCATATACACGCTGTCCTTCCCCAGCTTTTTCCGGTACAAGACCTCGGCTTTATCAGCCATCTCCGCAATAGTTTCCTCTTTGCCCTGCAGTCCAACGGCGTATTCTTTCAACTCATCGATAGGCATATGCAGGCATTTTTCGCCGTCCTTGATCAGTAGAAGATCATCTAAAATGTCGATGATTTCACTCAATAAGTGACTGGATAGAATTACGGTGCGCGGATACTGTATAAAGTCTTTTAACAGTGCACGGTAAAAATCTTTTCGCACCGCCGCGTCCATGCCGGTGGTGGGCTCATCAAAAATGGTCAGCGGACAGCGGGCGGCGAGGCCGAGAATCGCATTAAAGGCGCTGCGCATACCTTTGGAAAGCTTGCTGTGATATTGCCCGGGATGCAGATTGAAGTATGTAAACAGTCCCACGGCCAATTTATGATCCCAATGGGCATAGAAGTGACCTGCGGATTCCAGAATTTCGCCGAGATTCATTGTTGCCGGCAAGACCATGTTTTCATCCACAAAAATCATGTTGGCGGAAACCTTGATATTGTTGAATGGGTTTTCCGAGAAAACCTGAATAATGCCTGAATTAGGGAGCAGGTATCCGGCAATCATCTTCAAAAGTGTGGACTTTCCGGCGCCGTTTCGTCCGATTAGTCCGGTGATTTTATTGGGTGCCAGTGTGAAAGACAGGTTATTGACCGCCGTGATTCGCCCGAATGTTTTTGTCAGCCCGCTGCAATCAACAACGTTCATTGTGAACCCCCCTCCTCCGTTGCTTGAAGTTCAGCCTCTATCAGCATGTCAATTAGGTCTTCCTTACTGACGTCCAGGCGCTTTGCTTCGGCGACCAGCTCCAACACCAGTTGCTTTAAATTGCGTTTTATTCGTTTGCTGCGTATGGCCTCTCTGGCGTGGGAAGATACAAACATGCCAAGCCCTCTTTTCTTGTACAAGAGTTTTTCGTTGGCCAAAATGTTCAACCCTTTGGCTGCGGTGGCCGGGTTGACGTTAAATATGTCCGCCAATTGGTTCTGGGAATATATTTTTTCATCGCTCGCAATGTTGCCGTTTAAAATCTCCATTTCCAGCCATTCTGCAATCTGGACATAAATCGGCTTCAGACTGTCTGTATCCAGCAGCAAACGATTACCTCCCGGTCCCTGCTAGTAGTATAGTACATTACCTATGTAATGTACTATACTACGGTTTTTGCTTTGATGTCAATAGAAGATGTAAACCTAAAAAATAATTATGGTTAACAATAAAGGTGATTTTAACCGCCATGTATTTGCATAGTTAGAAGGTTAATCATCTACCAAGTGTACTTTTAAATATTTTTGAAAAATGGGAACAAAAACCAGGGTTCATGCGTCTTTAACATAAGTGTATTTAATGCGGGTGTAGCTTTATCGTTTTTGCAACCAATTATTTAACAAAGAAGAACAAAGGGGAATGCCAAAATTGATAAGGAGAATATTAAACCATATATGCACAATATGGCTACTCATAATTATTGGTTCTTTAATTCTATCTCCTGAATCAATATTAATTTCAATTAGCTATGTATTCGCACCACTTTTAATGTTGTATTCAAATCTAGCACCAAGCGAAGCGCCAAATATAGTTATATTTAAAACTGGCGTAATTACAAGCGGCACACAATTAATTTTTGTTATTTTAATTTTAACAAGCTCCCTAATTTATCTATATAAATTTGTCTTAAGGATGTTTAAAAAAAAGCTTTACCAGTGAAAGTAATGGCAGCGGCTTTACATTAAAAACGCCAGGTAAGAATCCAAGCATTAGCTATTAATCATTAGGGGTGAATAAAATGTTTCTTAAGCCACTTGGGATACGAACAGTAATCACCGGTGCTGCCCTTGTTGTTGGCATAGTAACGGGATCGGTTGGTTTTGGACCTGCAATAGCTAACACATTTACCAAACAAGACCTCGCTCCCACTCCTTACTATCAGACGAACGAGAATGGTCAAACGTATGGCTCTTCACTATATGCCACTTCTCCAGACACGGAGCCGGATCTAATTGAGGCAATTGGCGAGGACGGTACTTTTGGGTACGTTCGATCTGTGGACCTGAACTTGCCGATGCCTAAAACGCCAGAAGAAGCTTTGGAACAGCATCGTAGCAGGGCTGGTAAAAACCGCAAAATCAATCTGTATGACGTTGACGGCAAGACTGTTATTGGCGAATTTATAATCAAGAACGACGGGGATGCTACTGTGATTACAGCAGATGATATTATAGTAGATGAGAAAAATTAAAAGACAAAAAAATCCTGTGTTAGATAGTATCAAATATTTGGTGCTTTTACCCTTTCAAGTCCCACCGCTATTTTGGGTGGGACTTCATACATTGCTCCAGTTGTAATAGTTCCCAAAACTCCTCGGTGTAAAACTTATAACTGCAGCCCTGGTTAATCCGCGCCCGCAGGGCGGCCGCTCCGCGCAGTCCCCTGGTATACCAGGCCAGGTGCTTGCGCATCTGCCGGTTGGCCATGTCCTCCCCCTTGGTCTCCACCAGCAGCTTATAATGCCGGATGGCAGTTTCCCGCCGCATTTGGGGGGTGGGCTCGGGCAGTAGCTGGCCGGTGGCCAAATAATGCAAGGTACGGCTGAAGATCCAGGGATTGCCTGCAGCCGCCCGGCCGATCATCACGGCCTGGCAGCCCGTTTGCCGCAGCATGCGCTCCGCATCCCGGGGGGTGCGCACGTCCCCGTTGCCGATTACCGGCACATCCACAGCCTCCCGCACCTGCCGGATAATATCCCAGTCGGCCTCACCGCTGTAAAACTGCTCCCGGGTGCGGCCGTGCACCGCCACCGCGGATGCCCCGGCCCGCACCACCAGCCGGGCAAATTCCACCGCGTTTACCGATGAGGCATCCCAGCCCTTGCGCATTTTCACTGTCACCGGGCAGTCCACCCGGTCCACCACCGCCGCCACAATACGGGCCGCCAGTTCGGGATTGCGCATCAGCGCCGCACCTTCACCGTTTTTCACTATTTTGGGGGTGGGACAGCCCATGTTAATATCAATAATATCCGCCCCCCGGCCCGCCACAATCTCCGCCGCCCGGACCATGTATTCCACCTGGCTGCCGAATATCTGCACGGATATGGGCCCCTTTTCACCGCTGCAATCCAGCAAAATATTGGTTTTGGGGTTACCGTAAATAAGGGCCTGGTCACTGATCATCTCAGTATAAACCAGGCCGCAGCCATGTTCGGCAGCCAGTATTCTAAAAGGCCGGTCGGTCACCCCCGCCATGGGCGCCGCCACCACGGGATTGGCGATGGGAACATGGCCTATTTTAAAATGGACTGGTTGCTGAGTGTTTGATAAAGTCAACTTTTCACCCAAGTTCTTCATCCTCATGATAATAACATTTAATACTCACCAGCTAAGCACTCGTAAACCATCCAGCGTGATTTTGCATACCCACCTGGTACCGGCCTCAGGTGGTGTCTGCCGGGCGTTGCAATGTTGAAAGTCGAAGACTTTCAACATTATATGCGTGCCTTTCCGGGGTACCAAACGTCGTGAAAGAATTTCTTTCAGGCTTTCAACACCCGGCGCCAAAGCTGCGGCACCAAGGCAAAAGTAAAATGCGGCTTAGCGCAAACAGTTGCGCTCGTATATAATGCGCAGCCCGTATAAGGTTAAATCCCTGTCCACCCGGTCAATGGCGGGCGTTTCGCTGGCAATCAACTCGGCCAGGCCACCGGTGGCTATCACCAGGGGGTTGCCGCCGGTTTCATCTTTAATCCGGCGCACAATCTCGTTAACTTGTCCCACGAAACCGTATAATATGCCGGACTGCATGCTGTTCACCGTGTTCTTGCCTATTACTGAAGGAGGTTTGACCAGTTCCACCCGGGGCAGTTTGGCGGCCCGGGCAAACAAGGCTTCGGTGGATATGCCAATACCGGGGGCAATGGCTCCGCCCAGGTACTCTCCTTTGGCCGATATGACACAAAAGGTGGTGGCAGTACCAAAATCCACGATGATCAATGGGCCACCGTACTTGTCATAACCTGCCACGGCATTGACAATGCGGTCCGCCCCCACCTCCCGGGGGTTCTCATATTTGATGGGCATTCCGGTTTTAGTACCGGGCCCCACCGTATGGGGGACAATTCCGAAGTATCTCTGGCAGGTTTGCTCCAGCACCGGATTTATAGTCGGCACCACCGAAGATAAAACGCCAGCCCTGATATCACCCATGGAAACCTCGGACGTTTCAAACAGATCTTTCAACAACATCCCGTACTCATCAGCAGTACGGTGCCGGGCAGATGACAGCCGCCAGTTTTCCACCAGTTCCCGTCCTTTAAAAACACCCAGCACAATATTAGTGTTACCCACATCAAATACCAGTATCACCGGCAGTTCCCCTCTTTTCCATTATATCGCTACCAAGAACTATGCCAATTTTATCAAAAACCAGTGCCCTTGCGCAATAAAGAAGAATTGGTACAGGAACTGCAATATAAAAAACCCGGCATTAAACCGAGCCGGTTAAAGGCAACTCCCGCTCTTTTGGAGCGCCCCACCCCCACTTAAAAAGAAACAGCAGCATCCATTTATACCGCTGACTTGGCAACCAAAAAGACAGTTGAATTAATTGGTGGTACAGCCATAGATATTTGCATAAATGGTTATTATTGACAGAGATCACCGCACTAGATATAATCACTAAAAACAAGAGGTTTTTAGCATGTCCCAAAAACGTAAAGAAAATGAGAAGAAGTTTGGTTCCCGGATCAATCCTCCCAATGGTGGCCGCCGATATTTTTACGAAGTAAAAGGAGAAACGAAATGATTATTACACGCAAGCATATAGCCCAAAAAATCATTGATTATCTTAATCATCGTATCACTCAGGCCGAACTTATAGATTGGGCCGAAAATTCCATGATGGAGGCTGATTTTGACGAAAAAGATTACGAAAACCTAAAAGATATTACCAGTCGTTTGGGCCTTGCCGACGTAAAAGCATTCGGCATCACCTGGGAAGATTGTCGAAGCTACTTGAATCGCCTCGGTTACCAAATAGACTTAAAAGTAACAGATTTGAGAGCAGTCTAGCTTTACTACCAGAACCCCCGAAGCCATGTAAAACTTGGTACAGGGGTTTTGGTGTTATGAGTGCACATTCCATTTATTAACGTACCCAAGCCCCCCACTCTCTTTCAATTTAATTACCCTCTTTGAACTGTCTGTCCGTCTCATAAACGACTTCCATGATATCTCCAATATCACAGTTAAATGCATTGCATATCTAGACCAATATATAATCGCACCCCAATAAAGAAAACCGCCACTGGTTATACCGGCTAAAGCAGGTTTAATGAAAATTAAATGACAGGTTTACAAAACTTACAAACCGTCCATGTGCCCTTAATAATGGTTTGCTAAAGTAATAAAGAACCGGCAACAGGCACAGGCGGCCAGGGCCGGGAGGAATACACATCTGGTTTGGAGGTTCCCCGATGAGGACAAGTTTACTCCAGTACTACGAAAAGGGCATTAAATATCTACTGGGCTTAACCGCAGGAACATCCATATTGATACTCCTGCTCATCTTTTTCTTGCTGTTCCGGGAGGGTATCGGTGTTTTTACCCACACCGGGGTGCTGGATTTTGTCTTTGGCACCACATGGCTGCCCGCTTCGGACCCGCCTTCCTTCGGGGCGCTGCCCATGATTGCCGGCTCCATCGTGGTGACACTGGGGGCCGGCATGATAGCCATACCGGCCGGTATCGGCATAGCGGTATACCTGGCCGAAGTGGCACCCCGCAACGTCCGGGAGATTTCCAAGGCCATCATCGAGCTGCTTGCCGGCATCCCCTCGGTGGTTTACGGTTTTTTGGGATTAACGGTGCTGGCCCCCTTGATCAAGGACCTTTTTAACCTGCCCAGCGCCCTTTCGGCCTTTACCGCATCACTGGTGCTGGCCATCATGGCACTGCCCACGGTGGTAAGCATATCAGAGGATGCACTGGATGCGGTGCCCCGTGAATACCGGGAGGCTTCCCTGGCCCTGGGGGCCACCCGGTGGGAAACCACGGTCAAAATCGTGCTGCCCGGCGCCCGCTCGGGATTACTGGCCGCCTCCATGCTGGGCCTGGGCCGGGCCATCGGTGAAACCATGGCGGTATTGATGGTGGCCGGTAACGCCATGATTATCCCCCATTCCATATTTGACCCGGTGCGCACCATAACTGCGGACATAGCCGCGGAAATGGGCGAAACGGTCCGGGGGGGCCTGCACTACCAGGCTTTGTTCGGGCTGGGCATAATATTATTCACCATTACCTTTGTAATCAATTTAATAACTGATTTAATCTTTGCCAAAACTTCAATGCATAAAAGGGGCGCTTCATCATGATGAGCAAACGGTTAAAGGAAAAGGCAGGTTTCGGGGCACTGGCGGCGTTGACTTTTCTGGCCATAATTCCGGTGGTGGCCATTAATGGGTATTTGGTTTGGAAAGGCTGGCCCGCCCTGACCTGGGAATTTTTAACCCAGCCACCGCGCAAATTTCTCACCGAGGGCGGGATTTTTCCGGCCATTGCCGGCACTTTGGCCCTTACTACAGGAACCGTGCTGGTGGCACTGCCCCTGGGCATCGGTACCGCGATTTACCTTGTGGAATATGCCCGGGAAAACCTTTTCACCCGGCTGGTCAGGATAGCCATTATCAACCTGGCCGGGGTACCCTCGGTGGTGTACGGGCTGTTCGGTATGGGCATGTTCGTGCTGGCGCTGGGCCTGGGGCAATCCCTGGCTGCCGGTGCCCTCACCCTGGGCATTTTAACCCTGCCCGTAATTATTTCCACCGCCGAGGAAGCACTGCGGGCGGTTCCGGACGATTACCGGCATGCCAGCCTGGCCCTGGGGGCCACCCGGTGGCAGACGGTGCGCCGGGTGGTGCTGCCCACAGCCTTACCCTCCATACTCACCGGCACCATTTTAGGTATCGGCCGTGCGGCGGGGGAAACAGCGCCCATTATGTTTACCGCGGCGGTGATTTACACCCCCGGATTGCCCGGTTCAATATATGACCAGGTGATGGCGCTGCCGTACCACCTTTATGCCATATCCACGGAAGTGCCCAATGTATCCCAGCATATGGCCTTCGGGGCCGCACTGGTTCTTCTGGCCATGGTGGGTGCCATGAATCTGGTGGCGGTGGCCATCCGCACAAGAATGAGGCTGAAACGAATGCGGTAATGAAAATGTTAAAGGGTGATTAAATTACATGGGCAATAAAATGGAAACCAGAAACCTTAACCTGTATTACAAAGAATTTCAAGCTTTAATTAATGTCAGCCTGCCAATTAAGGAAAACAAGGTCACAGCTTTAATCGGCCCCTCGGGTTGCGGCAAATCCACCTTTTTACGCACCTTGAACCGGATGAATGATGTCATTGACGGCACCAGAATAGAGGGAGAAGTGTTGCTGGACGGTAATAGCATTTATGCCGCCGGGGTAGACCCGGTGGAATTACGCAAAAAAATCGGTATGGTTTTTCAAAAACCCAATCCTTTCCCCATGTCCGTTTACGATAACATAGCCTACGGCCCGCGTATTCACGGCCATAAAAACAAAAACACCTTAAATGAAATCGTGGAAAACAGCTTGCGGGCAGCCGCCCTCTGGGATGAGGTAAAGGACCGGCTGCACAAACCAGCCCTGGGGTTATCCGGAGGACAGCAGCAAAGGCTGGTGATCGCCAGGGTTCTGGCAGTGGACCCGCAGGTAATACTGATGGATGAGCCCGCCTCGGCCCTGGACCCTATTTCCACCGCTAAACTGGAAGATCTGATCCACCAGTTAAAAGAGAATTATACCATAGTCATTGTTACCCATAATATGCAGCAGGCGGCGCGGGTCTCTGATTTTACAGGTTTTTTCCTTAACGGCGAGCTAATTGAATATGGCATGACCAATACCATATTTACCGCCCCGCGGGTAAAGCACACCGAAGACTATATTACCGGCAGGTTCGGCTAAAAGGAGACTTTCGGCATGGCAAGGGAATCTTTTCAAGAACAGTTAAGCAATTTAAGAAACGATATACTGCAAATGGGCAAACTGGTTGAAAACGCCATTGATATGGCGGTGGTGGCTTTAAAACACCAGGATTTGGACCTGGCGGAAAAAGTGGTTATGGACGACGAAAAAATTGATCGCCTGGAACTGGCCATTGAGAGCAGGTGCCTATCACTGCTGGCACTGCAGCAGCCCATGGCCCGGGACCTCAGGTTTATCGGCACCGCACTGAAAATCAACACCGACCTGGAAAGAATGGGCGATTACGCCTGCAACATCGGCAAGGTTGTTCTGCAGCTGGGCAGCGAACCATTTATCAAGCCGCTGGTGGATGTGCCGCGCATGGCGGAGCTGGCCATGCAAATGGTAAGGGAGAATTTAACCGCCTACGTGAACCAGGACCGCAACCTGGCCCTTAAGGCCGCCATGCACGATCATGAGATCAATATTCTGTATCATAAAGTATTCAATGAACTGGTTGAACTGATGACCAGGGACCCAGGGAATGTTAAACAGGCCACCTACCTTTTGTTCATTGCCAGGTACCTGGAACGTATCGGCGACCATGCCACCAATTTAAGCGAATGGATTATCTATATGATTACCGGGGAACGACTTGAACTAAATGAATCCTAAAACGTTGCCCCATAAACTTTAACCTTAGATTTACTTAATTTACAAATACTTTAATCCCGCTAAAAAACTGTCTGCTATATTGATTAAAAGAAAGTTTAGTAAAAAAGAAAAGGGGAGAGATCAGCATGTTTAAAAAACTGTTACGCGCGTCCTGGTTACTGGTGGTTTTGATACTGGCGGCGGCTATGGCATCCGGCTGCGGCGGCGGAAGCAATGCAGGAAATGTACAGCAAAACGATGCGGCCTTAAGCGGTTCTTTACAGATAAACGGCTCCACCACAGTAACCCCCATTGCTCAGGGTTGGGCAGAAGCATTTCATGAAATTCACCCGGAAGCTGAAGTGATTATCTCGGGCACGGGCTCGGGTAACGGAATTGCAGCGCTAATAAACGGCACCACGGAAATTGCCATGGCCTCCCGGGAAATCAAAGACTCGGAAAGGGAACAAATTGACGGTGAAGTTAAGGAATATGTGGTGGGCTATGATGCCCTGGCTGTGATCATTCACCCGGACAACCCCGTAAAAACCCTCAGCCTGGCCCAGTTAAAGGATATCTTTACCGGCAAGATCACCAACTGGAAGGACGTGGGCGGTGACGACGCGGAAATTTTGGTTTATACCAGGGACAGCAGCTCCGGCACATACGAATTTTTCAAGGAGCATGTCCTTGAAAATGAAGAATTTGCTGCCGGCGCCCGGAAAACTGCTTCCAACGCCGCCATGGTCAATTCTATTGCCCAGGAGGAAACAGCCATCGGTTACTGCGGTTTGGCCTTTGTAAACAGCTCCGTTAAAGCAGTGCCTGTAAGTGCTGAAGACGGCAGCCCCGTAGAACCTACCCTGGAAACCGCCAAGAGCAAGGAGTATCCCATCGTACGGAACCTGAACATGTATACCGCCGGTGAAGCCCGGGGCGTTGCCAAAGCTTACCTGGATTACGGGTTCAGTGCCGAAGGGCAGGCCATAGTTGAGGAAGCCGGCTACATTCCCGTAAAATAAATAATACAGGCAGGTTACCGGTACAAATGACCTGTAAGAAATCTACAGCTTTTGTCCCGGGCAACATGCCGCACCGGCAAGGTCAGAATAAATACAATAAGAGGCAGGCTTTTCTTTCCCAAGCCGCCTCTTACTTATTCAATCCAGCTACCTGTCTACTTTTTATCTGCCCCCCTGGGCAGCGTAAAATAAAAGTTGGAACCAATGCCCGGTGTGCTATAAACCCCCACGGTACCCCCGTGCAAATCGATAATATGTTTAACGATACTGAGCCCCAAACCGGTTCCCCCCAGAGCGCGGCTCCTGGTTTTGTCCACCCGGTAAAACCTTTCAAAAACCCGGTCCAAATCCTCCTGGGGTATACCGGCACCGGTATCCCGCACCCACACGGTAACCTGGTTTGCTGCTTCAGCAAGCTCTATTTTGACCCGGCCCCGGGGCGGTGTATACTTCACGGCGTTGTCAACAAGGTTTAATAATACTTGTTCAATCATATCCCTGTCCACCCGAACCGGCACGTCCTTTCCGGGCAGATCCAGGATTAACTCCAATCCCTTATTCTCCGCGTATCCCCGCAGTTTAAGTACGGTCTGGTGAATAACCGGCACAAGGTTAATTATTTCAAACCGGGCCTGCACCCGGTTATACTCAATTCTGGACAGGTCCAGTAAATCTTGAATCAGCCGGCTCAATCGCCCGGCTTCATGGTCAATAATTTCTATAAACTCCCGGCAGGTCTCTTCCTGGTGCATGGCCCCGTCCAGGAGCGTCTCGGTGAACCCTTTGATGGCCGTAACCGGTGTTTTCAACTCGTGGGAAACGTTATCGACAAATTCCGTGCGTATTTTTTCCAGCTTCCTGATACGGGTAATATCGTGTAGCACAGCCACAACCCCGTTTAATTGTCCTTCTTCACCTAAAAAGGGAGATATGATCACCTCAAGGACAGTTTCCCGGGGAACAAGTATTTTAATTTGTCGTTCCACAATCCTGCCTGTCTTTAGGGCCTCGTCTATTGCCGCGGATAGCTCCGGGTGTCGAACAGAAGCGGTATGGGGTATACCCGCTCCCCCGGGTGTCATGAAAGCAAGAAAATTCTCCGCAGCCGGGTTGACAAGGTTTATTTGGCCTTTATTGTCGACAAAAATGACACCGCTGGTCATGCTGGCCAGTACCGCTTCCAGTTTATTTTTACCCTCGGTAACCTGGCGCACCTGCTCCTTAATGGTTGCGGCCATATCATCCAGAGTGCCGGCCAGCTCCCCGATTTCGTCACTGCTCTTGATGCTGACCCGGTGGTCGTAATCACCGCCGGAAATACGCCTGGCAAAGACAATGAGGGATTCCAGCGGTTGGGTTACCTTTTTACCCAGGGTCAGGGTTACCGGCAACGTTATCAATACAGCCAGCAAAATAGCCAGCAGCACCGCCGACCACAGGTTAAACAAGGCCTGCCTGGTTGCCGCCAGGGAAACCGCAAGGCGCACAAAGCCGGTTGTTTCACCACCGGCCATAACGGGCACGGCCACGTACATCATATCACTGTTCAAGGTGCTGCTGTAACGAATTGCCATACCGGTTCCCCCGGCCAGGGCCTGCTGCACCTCCGGCCTGGTCAGGTGGTTCTCCATCTGCCCGGCATCTTCTTCGGAATCCCCCAGCACAACGCCCTTTGCATCAATGATGGTTACCCGGGCGTTAACATCGCTGCTGAACTGTTCCACCATTCTTTCCATTACGGGCAGATTCAAGCCTCCGGTCATACCCTCAACATGGCGGGATATTAATTTACCCTGGGTTGTTAATTTGTTCTCCAAATTATGATAATAGTATTTCTCCAGGGAATGCAGCAGGTAAACCCCCAGGACCAGCATGGAGAGTATCACCAGACCGACACAGGTGACGGTAAACTTCCATCTTAAATGCTTGAATTTTAACACCGGTTATATTTAATCTCCCCTGAATTTGTAGCCCACTCCCCTTACCGTCTTTATATACACCGGGTTTTTGGGACTGGGCTCAATTTTTTCCCGTATATTACTTATGTGCACATCAACAATCCTGGTATCACCGCTGAAGGCATAATCCCAGATGTTGTCCAAAAGCACGTCCCTGCTCATAACCTTGCCGGGGTTCCTGGCTAAAAAGTTCAGCAGTTCAAATTCCTTCGGGGTAAGTTCCACCGGTTTACCGTCGACTTTCACTTCATATTTGCCGGCGTCAATAACCAGAGCACCGGTTTTAATTATCTCTCCGGACCGTGTGTATTCCTGGCGGGCCGCTGTCCGCCGGAGCACCGCCTTGACCCTGGCCACCAGTTCCCGCGGGCTAAAGGGTTTGGTGATATAGTCATCGGCTCCCAGTTCCAAACCCAGTACCCTGTCTATTTCCTGGTCTTTGGCGGTAAGCATAATTACCCCCATCCCGTGACCCGCCTGGCGAATGCGGCGGCAAACTTCCAGCCCGTCCAATCCCGGCAGCATTAAATCCAGTACCACCAGATCCGGGTTTTGCTCTTCCACCAGGCGCAGTGCTTCCCTGCCGTTGTAAGCCTCCAGGGGTATAAAACCTTCCTTTTCAAGATTAAAGGTTACAAGCCTGACTATCGATTTTTCATCGTCAACAACCAGTACTCTGTGTGCCATTTTTATCCTCCGCCGGGCTGCCCCGGTGAAATTGTGAACCGGCAATTGACAATCGCAAAAGCCGCCGGAATTATGATAGCATTGTTTTTTCAGCGGCGCAACGGGACCATGGGTTACATAATCCTGCGCCCGGTAATGCCAATTCACCTTTACTGTTTCGTTGCTGTTAACCATAAAAAACCAAAAACCATCAACCTGATCCCGAAATACCGGACATGAAAAAGCCCCGGTGTTCCGGGGTTATATGATCACATTATATCCATCAGTTCCCCTGTGCCCTAAGCACCGGCAAGCGCGCCCCCACTGCACGTATAAGCACCCCGGCCGCCAGTACTTTAAGCAAATCAAAACCTATAAAAGGAACAAAAAAGAGCGTTATAATTTTTGCCAGATCATAGGATTGACCCATATAGAAATTCAATATTACATATAGATACGGTAGTCCCACAACCCAAATCATGGCCAGGCCCGCCAGCATGGCCAGGGAAAGGCGCACCGGGCCGGCATCGGTCCGGCCATGCAAGACCAAACCCGTCACCAGGGCGGCTAAAATAAATCCCAGCAAAAAACCGAAGGTGGGGGATAGAATATAGGCCGGTCCTCCATAGGGCGGTTTTTCAAATACCGGTAAGCCCAGCACCCCCATCAGCACATAAATACCCATACTCAGCGCCCCCAGCCTGGCCCCCAATAGCCCCCCGGCCAGCAGCGCTACAAAGGGCATCAGGCTAAAGGGCACAATCATACCGCCAAAAAAACGAAACAAAAGCGCGGCCACCACAGCCAGTGAAGCAAACATGGCCACCAGGGCCATGTCCCGCGGTGTTAACTTGCTCAATTTGCATACACTCCCTTTTTTCGAACTATCATGGTTGATAAAACCAGTTTTTGGTGTCAGGTGTTGAAAGTCAGAAAGAATTTCTTTCATGACGTTTTGTGCCCTGGAAAGGGCATGCATACAAGGTTGAAAGCCTTTGACCTGCAACCGGTAGGCACCCGGCACCTGGTGGTGCTACCCAATTGGGTAGCACCAACTGAGAAGGGCAACAACTGAACGCGACAGCAATATAGCGCATTTGAATAGTTAACCCGGCAAGCCGAACAGGTTAACTATTCAACTATTAAAAACTACCGCCTAACAAAGCGGTAATTTTATACAAGTCCGCGCTGGCTTACAGTCTTTTTAACAATGACATGGAACCTTATGCTTATCTTTTTCGCAGCGACACCTCCCCCGCCACCAGGCGCTCCACTGTACCGTCAGTCCTTTGCACCAGCAGCGCCCCGGTTTCGTCCACATCCAGGGCGTGGCCGGCATAGCTGCCTTTAATAGTATGTACGGTAACCGGGCAATCCAGAGTAACACATAATTCCCGCCACTTCTCCAGTACAGGTGCAAACCCCTCCTGCAACCAGCGCTGGTACCAGATTTCCAAAGATTGCAGCAGCACCCGCAGCACAGGCACCCGGGGTATATGACGCCCGGTCTCAATTTTTAAAGATGTGGCTATACCCACCAGCTCGGGGGGGAATTGTTTGCTGTCAATATTTATATTTAAACCAATGCCCGCCACCATAAAATTGACCCGGTCGATTTCAGCGTTTAGTTCCACCAGTATACCACACAGCTTCTTGCCTTCTACCAGCAAATCATTGGGCCATTTAATGCCCGCCGCAACCCCGGTGTGCTCCCGAACCGCCAGCGCCACCGCCACGGCGGCCACCATGGTCATCTGGGGGGTTTCCACTAAATTGACCGGCGGGCGCAATATCACAGAAAACCACAACCCCCTGGCCCGGGGTGAAAACCAAAACCGCCCCATCCTGCCTTTACCGCCGCTCTGGGTTTCGGCCACCACCACCGTACCTTCGGGGTAGCCCGCCCGGGCCAGCTTTTTGGCCTCGTCGTTGGTGGTTGGTAAATCAACAAAGTATTCAATCCGGCTGCCCATCACTGCGGTGCCCAGCCCCTCGGCAACCTCCCCGGGATAAGGAACATCGGGCACACTGCGCAGGCGATACCCCAGGTTGGCCCGGGCCTCGATGTCGTAACCTTCCTCCCGCAGATTTCGGATATGTTTCCACACCGCCGTGCGGGATACACCAAGCTCCCGGCACAGGTATTCCCCGGAAACCCAATCACCGCTCTGCTTTAAAATTTGCACTATAGTGCCCTTCATAATTTGCCCACTCCATTTTGCCGCACCCGCAACATGTTATATTAAGCCATGCAGCGATCAAATTAATTGTAATTCTCACCAGAATCATTGTCAACCACAACATTTGCAAAGGTTTACGTTTAAGCTTTTACGGGCATGGGTTTAAGCTCCCCTACATCCAAACTGATATCCAGCGCAGTGGCGGAATGGGTCAGTGCCCCCACCGAAATGATATCCACCCCGGTGGCCGCCACCGCCTCAACGGTTTGGGCGTTGATACACCCGGAAGCCTCCACCAGCGCCCGGCCATTGGCCAGTCGCACGGCCCGGGTCATGGTACCGGTGTCCATGTTATCCAGCATAATGATATCGGCTCCCGCCTCCAGGGCTTCCTTGACGCCGTCCAGATCCTCGGTTTCCACCTCTATTTTAGCGGTATGGGGCACCCGGGCCCGGGCCCTTTCCACAGCTTGTTTAATACCACCGGCTACCCGGATATGGTTATCTTTAATCAGCACGGCATCAAACAAGCCCAAGCGGTGGTTATGCCCGCCCCCCACCCGGACAGCGTATTTTTCTAGTAAACGCAGGCCCGGGGTGGTTTTACGGGTATCCACGATGCGCACCGGGTAATCCCGCACCTTTTCCACCAGTTCTGCCGTGGCGGTGGCTATCCCCGACAGGCGCTGCAGAAAATTAAGGGCCAACCGTTCCCCGGTAAGTATGGTTCGGGCCCGCCCGCTTAGCTGCACCAGCACATCACCGGCCTTGACCCTGGCCCCTTCCGCCACCCGGGGTGCAAAATGCAGGTCGGCATCCAGGCAGCGGAACACCGCCCGGGCCACGGGTAAACCGGCCACCACACCATCCTGCTTCGCTTTAATAAAACCGGTCACCTCTAGATCGCCTGGTACAATGCTGTCCGTGGTCAAATCACCAGAACCGATGTCCTCAACCAAAGCGCGACTGACAAGATCGTTTATATAACCTTCGTTAATATACATTAAACCCGCCTTCCTGTTCTGAAAATAACGTTAGGTAATTTTCATCCTTCTGCCGGTGTCGCTCACGGCATGGATGTATGGTAATATTAAACTCTAGCCCAGGATACCTGTCATTTGCGCATAATAATATGCTTTTGCCAGCTATTGCGGGATACGGGGTAATCCTGGCGAAAATGACCGCCCCTGCTCTCGGTGCGCATTAACGCTGATTCCGCCACCAGGCGGGAAACCAGTAAACGATTACGTGTTTCGGCGGCCAGCATGGTGGGAGCGGCGCTATTTTCCAGCCCGGCATATCCATCCATAAAGCCAAGCACCTTTTCCAAACCTTCCCGGCTGCGCAGCGGGCCAACGTACCGGCTCATCAGGGCCTTTAGTTCATCCCGCAGCCCGTGGTAATCAACGGGCTCCGCAGGCTCGGGCAATTCCGAGGCAAAACCGGGCCAGGAGCCCGCCTTTTCCCGCCAAAGCCCGGCGGTACGCTCCACGATGCGACCGCCGAACACCAGCCCGTCCAATAGCGAATTACTGGCCAGGCGATTGGCCCCGTGCACCCCCTGGCAGGCCACCTCGCCGCAGGCATAAAGCCGCTCCACACTGGTTTCTCCAAAATAATTGGTTTTTACACCACCCATCATATAATGGGCGGCCGGGGCCACCGGCAACATATCCCGGGTAATATCAAGCCCGTATCTCAAGCAAGTACGGTTGATATTGGGAAACCGGCGCAATACCATCTCACTGTCCAGGTGGCTTAAATCGAGAAATACGCCCCGGGAGCCCTTATGTATTTCCTGCAAAATGGCCCGCACCACAATATCCCGGGGTGCCAGCTCAGCCAACTCATGGTATCCGGGCATGAAACGCTCACCCCGGTCATTGCGCAGGTAAGCCCCCTCGCCCCGCACGGCCTCGGAAATCAGAAAACGCGGTGCACCGGGCAGGTTCAGCACGGTGGGGTGAAATTGCAAAAACTCCATATCCATCACTTCGGCACCGGCCCGGTAAGCCATGGCAATGCCGTCCCCGGTGGCCACCTCGGGGTTGGTGCTGTGCTCGTAAAGCTGTCCCAAACCACCGGTGGCCAAAACCACGGCCCGGCTTTGGAAAACCTCCAGACTGCAGGTTTCACAATCATAGGCCAGCACCCCGTGGCAAACATTATCCTTAACCAAAAGATCAATGGCAATATGACGTTCCAACACCTCGATATTCTGCTCCGCCAGGGCCTGGTTGTTCAGCACCCGCTGTATCTCGGCACCCGTGGCGTCGCCGCAGGCATGCAATATGCGCCGGCAGCTGTGCGCCCCCTCCCGGGTAAGGGCCAGGCGCCCGCCCTCCACATCAAAGCGGGCGCCCATATCGATGAGCTGCAAAACCCGGCGCGGCCCTTCGTTAACCAGGATGCGCACCGCCCCCCTGTCACACAGCCCGGCGCCCGCCCGGAGCGTGTCATGGTAATGCAGTTCCGGCGAGTCATCGTTGTCCATAACAGCGGCTATACCACCCTGGGCCTTGTCAGTGTTGCTGTCCAAAATACTTTGTTTGGTAAGTACGGTAACCCCGGCCCCCAGCCGGCCGGCCAAAAGGGCGGTGAAAAACCCGGCGATACCACTGCCCAGGATAACATAGTCGGTGTTATATCTGGGCAGGTCCCGGGTGTTGAAATTCATAATATAGTGGTTGGCCACTGGCAAACCCTCCATTTTATCCACAGGCTCCAGAGTTGAGAGCCGCGGCAATAAAGAAAGGGGACATACCCGCATGTTGCCCGGCAATGTCCACAAAGCAATACCAATAAAAAATCCTTTTGATGAAATTAAATCATTATACCGCCAGCATCCTTTCCAGACACTGCAGGGCACGTTCCCTGATTTCCCCCGCAACGGTTACCTGCGGCTCCAGGGTTTGTAGTGCCTTGAGCACCTTTTCCAGGGTAGTGGACTGCATATCCCGGCAAACAAGCTTGTCGGAAGCGGGGTAAAACTTTTTACCGGGGTATTGTTTGTTAAACTGGTGCAATATACCCTTTTCGGTGCACACAATATATTCCCCGGCCGGTTTTTCCCCGGCAAACCGCAGCATACCGGTGGTGCTGGCCACGTGATCAGCCAGTTCCACCACCTCGGGGCGGCACTCGGGGTGCACCAGTACCAGCGCCTGCGGGTGCAAGGACTTGACTTTTAGCACATCACCTGCAGTGAGCCGGTCATGGATATGGCAACAACCGTCCCAAATATGCATCTTGCGCCCGGATTGCTTGGCCACATACCGGCCCAGGTTTTTGTCGGGCACAAACAAAACCGGCCGGTCAGCAGGTAAAGAGGCCACCACTTGCACGGCGTTGGCTGAGGTACAGGCAATATCGCATTCCGCCTTTACTTCCGCGGATGTATTTACATAACAAACCACCTGCGCACCGGGCAACTCAGCTTTTTTGGCCCGCAGCGCCTCTGCCGTGATAGTGTCCGCCATGGGGCAACCCGCTTGCACTTCGGGCAGTAATACCGTCTTTTGGGGCGACAATATGGCTGCGCTCTCGGCCATAAAATGCACCCCGCAAAAAACAATTACACTGGCTTCGGTGGCAGCGGCCCGGCGGGACAACTCCAGGGAATCACCCACCAGATCGGCAATTTCCTGTATTTCGGGCGGTTGGTATACGTGACTTAAAATAATCGCATTGCGCTGCTGTTTAAGCCGCGTTATTTCGTCCGTCAATTGTTTTAAATCGGCAGCATCAGGCACATAATCACTCCTTGGTAACAGCGAGTTTTAGCCAGCGTGAATTATTACTTCATAATTATATACTCAATAATACACTCTCTCAATTATACACTCACATTTCGCTTTATCTCAACAAAATGTTTTTTATCAGATAGGGAATTTACCGGCCCGGTGTGAAAGCAAGGAATACCGAAAACCAGGTCAAAAAGGCGTCTAAGCCGTTTCGCCATGTTTTTCATCCATCACGCGGATTACTTTATTATGCTCATCCACCAAAACCGCCGTCGGTGTAAAATTGCGTGCTTCATTACGGTCCATAACAGCATAAGTAATTATGATCACGGTGTCACCTGGCTGCACCAGCCTGGCCGCGGCCCCGTTCAGGCAGATTACTCCCGAGTTCCGGGGGCCTGGTATGACATAGGTTTCCAGCCGGGCACCGTTGTTATTGTTTACCACCTGAACCTTTTCGTTAGGCAATATATCGGCCGCTTCCATCAAAGCCTCGTCTATGGTAATACTGCCCACATAATTCAAATTGGCCTCGGTAACCACCGCACGGTGAATTTTGGATTTAAACATGGTTAATAACATTGGTCACACCTCCACAACCATATTATCAATAAGCCGGGTTTTGCCAAAACGTACTGCCAGAGCGGCAATGCATTTACCGGTCAATGTATTAACTGTTTCCAGATCCGGCACCGATAATATTTCAATATAATCTATTTGGGCACCGGGAGCGGATAAAATCATTTCCTCGATACCACGGCGCAGTTTGGCAACATCTCTCTCACCGCTGTCCACGGCAGCCTTAAACGCACAAAGGCTGCGGTAAAGCACCGGCGCCGCCCGGCGCTGCTCCTCGCTCAAGTAAACATTACGCGAACTCATAGCCAGACCGTCCGCCTCCCGCACAATAGGCAGGGTAATGATTTCCAGGTTCATGTTTAAATCCCGGACCATTTTTTCTATAACCATGGCCTGCTGGGCGTCCTTTTGCCCAAAAAAGGCTTGGTCGGGCCGAACAATATTAAAAAGTTTGGTTACCACGGTGGTTACCCCGCGAAAATGGCCGGGCCGGGATAGACCACAGAGTTTATCCGTTATTCCACTTACCTCCACATAGGAGTTGTATCCTGCCGGGTACATTTCATCATCATCCGGGGCAAAAATGGCATCCACACCCACCGACTCGGCCAGGGCGCAATCCCGTTCAAAGTCCCGGGGGTATTCCGCCAAATCCTCCCTGGGTCCGAACTGGAGCGGGTTTACATAAAGGGAAACCACCACACAGTCACAAATTTTCTTTGCTTCCCGCATTAAATTAAGGTGTCCTTCATGAAAATAGCCCATGGTGGGCACCAAACCCACGGTTTTTCTCACAGTCCTTGCTCTGTCTGTAAACTCTCTGATTTCATTGATAGTACGGCAAACCTGCATGACTGGGCACAACTCCTTATGATCATTGTCTACGAAGAATATAAAAACCCTCCGGACAAGTCCGAAGGGCATGAACAACCCTATTGTAACCCGTCTCGGTCCTGGCGGCTCCAAGCGGAGATTGAAATAAATTATTCCATGAAACGGGCAGCTTTAACCGTTTCGTTTACTATAAACATATAATAGAATGATAAAAATACCGAAATTGTTCTGGTTAACCAGGATTTTAAAAACCCGGTAACCCCAAACAAGCGGTGCGGTTCCAAGGGATACCGCCCAATACGTCATTAATTTTAACATACCAATGGTGTTGTGGCAATATTTTTATAATTTTCACTTTAGTTAAATTTTGTTGGTCTACCTTATATGCATGCCTTTCCAGGGCACAAAGCTTTGTGAAAGAATTTCTTGCAGGCTTCATTACCTGTACCGGCATGTTCAGAGTAACCCTTTGGCACCCGGGATTGATTAAATAAATTAGCAGTGTTAGATTAAAGGTATGCAACTAATAAAAATTGATAAAACACAAAATTACATCATCAACACCGGCACCATAGCCGGTGATATGGAAGGAACCAGCGGCGGGCCAACCAACCCCGGCCCTTTAAGCATCTACCTGGAGGAGGGACGGATAGCAGCAATTACCGGGACAAAGGACGACCCCTACAGGTTTAAACAACCAAACCGCCAAACCACCTTCCTGGACCTGGGCAGTTTAACGATCTTACCACCCCTGGCGGATTGCCATGTGCACCTGGCCCTGGACGGGCTGGATTTTGCGACCGCCCGCCGCCGCTGGGAACAACCCGGCGAATTACACACTCAGATCAGCACCCAACTGTGGGATACTGTCCGGCACGGTATACTGGCAGTGCGGGACGGGGGAGACAGGCCGGGAATTGCCTTGCGTTACCGGGAACTTGTGGCCAGCGGTGAATTAACCGGGCCTGTAATCCGGGCTTCGGGCTGGGCGCTGCGCAAGCCCCGAAAATATGGCTCCTTTCTTGGCCGGGGCGTACCGGCCGAAATGCTGGACAGCGCCCTTGGACAACTGGCCCGGCATGGGGTGGACCAGATCAAAGTACTTGTTTCGGGCGTGGTCAGCTTTAAGGAATACTCCCGGGTGGGACCGGTGCAATATACGTATGAAGAACTGTCCGCCATTGTGCAAGGTGCCCGCAACCTGGGACTGGGCGTAATGGCCCATGCCAGCTCGGATGAAGCCGTGGCCCTGGCCGTAAAAGCCGGAGTAAACACGGTCGAGCACGGTTACTTTTTAAGCCGGGACACCCTGAAGCTAATGGCCGAAAAACAGGTGGCCTGGATTCCCACCGTGGTACCGGTGGCCGCCCAGTTAACCAGTCTCCACCCGGCCCCCAACCAGGACAATTATGTAATCGCCAAAACGGTGGACCGGCAGTTAGCTATGATCAATGAAGCCCGCAATTTGGGTGTTACCCTCGGTGTGGGCACCGACTCCGGCGCCTCGGGTGTACGGCACGGTTACAGTTACCGGCAAGAGCTGGCTCTGTACCGGCAGGCGGGGCTTACACCGGAAGAAATAATACGCTGCGCCACAATTAACAGCGCCCGCGTACTGGGCCTTAACTGGGGCCGCATCGCCCCGGGCAACCCCGCCGCCATGATTGCCGTCTCCGGGGACCCCCTGGGAGACATCAATAACCTGCGCAACATTGAGTATGTTTTTCAACCCGTATAGGGGCAGGGCCGCAGGAGAACCGTCCCCGTGCCCCCGTGCTTCCATCATGTTTACTATTACTATAACAAACGGCACCCATGAAGAGTGCCGTTATCATAAAATAGCTTGTCCTAGATGTCTTCAATCATGGATGTGCGGGGCTTAAAGGTCTGGCAAGCGGTATCATCGGTAACACTGGTCATCAGATCCGGGTTGGTGGGCTTGACCTGGATGCTGGAAGCTCTGCACTCGGAACCCTCCTGGTATAAACAGCCCTTTACAGAACATTTGATTCTGGGCATAAACAAACCTCCTTTTTTATTGTTAAAAATAGTATCTCTACTACCTTCAAAAATATGAACAGAAAAAAAAGGCACTTAAAAGGGGCCGGTATGGAAAGATTTTTATCTTTCAACCCTGGGAGCACCTGGCACCAAAGCCTGCCTTTCGAACAACTTTATAATAAAAAAAATCAGTTTTATCTAAATTTACTGATCCGCGTTTCGTGTTTAAATGCCCCTTTTAATCAAGTTTCTGCTACTATGGTACCGGTTTCGGTTAAATCATAATCCCCAAGCCCCTGCAGTTCCGACTTAAATAAAGGTGAACAAACAATATCCAATACCGCCCGGTACTCGGGTTTTTCCAAATCCTCTTTTTTGATAACCAGCTCATAACGTTCTTTCTGCATGGGAACAAAATCTATCCCCCGCACCTGCAGCGAGGCCTTTTCGTTACCCAGCCCGGCATCGGCTTCACCCCTGGCCACGGTGCTGGCCACGGCCAAATGTGATGTCTCTTCATTCTCATAACCGTTGATGGCTTTGTGGTCGATGCCCTGCAACCTCAACTGCTCGTCAAGTAAAACCCGGGTGCCGCAGCCCTTTTCCCGGTTTATAAAGCGGACCCCTGGTTTGGTCAAATCCCTCCAGTGGTTGATATGATGCGGATTGCCTTCGGCCACGTAAAAGCCCTGCATCCGGCAGGCCAGGTGTATAATCACCGCAGGGACACCGGGTAGCATATGGCGCACAAAAGGAACATTATATTTCCCCGAATCACCGTCCCAAAGATGAATGGCCGCCATATGGGCTTGACCATGATAAAGGGCCGTCAGACCCGCGAAACTACCCACGTGATACCTGAAAACACGCTTTCCCCCGGGGTATTTCTCCAGATGCCGGGCCAGTATATCCAGCAAAACATCCTGCCCGCAGACAACCACGTGACCGGCCATTCTTTCCACAGGCGGTAATTCCCGGGACGGACCCGGTGCGGGGAAAAAACCGCTCCTTTTACCTTGCTGTTTATACGCCAGCACATCATTTAGTTCAATCCTTATTTTCCGGCCCACCCTGTATGCCGGAAGCTCGCCCCTTTTAACCAGTTCGTAAACTGTGTTCTTGGCAATTTTCAAAATCCCGGCCACTTCTTTAGGCGTCAAAGACCGGTCTTCCTTCAAAAATATCCCCCCTGCCAACCCCCAAAAACTATAAATTATACTACCCTGTACCGGCTACCGGCCGGTTTAACACTAGCCATCATTTTAAATTTATTAAACGAACTATAAACGCCCCGCCATTTACATGCATAGCTATCAATAGCATATCATTCATATTTTATCAACACAAGCGAGCTCGGGGAGAACATTTGTAGAGTTTGTTCGAAGAGCAAACTTTGGTACCGGGTGTTGAAACTCTGAAAGAAATTCTTTCATGACGTTTTGTGCCCCGGAAAGGCATGCATATAAGGTTGAAAGAGAACTGGTAGCAATTTTACTGGATTGCCCGGATTCTGCTCAAAAAAAGCCGGTAATCTATCAACCGGCCTGAAGATGCTCCGTGCTATTTAATAACTTTATTTTGTATTTTCCCTTCTCCCGGCAAATAATGTTTAAACAGGCGTAATCCTGACCTATGTAAAAAATATTATGCAAAGGCACCCCCAAAAGCCGGCTGATAATAACCCGGTTTACCCCGGCATGGCCCACAATCAGTATATCGCGATTGGCCTGTTCCACCAGCCGGTTGAAGGCTGTCATGATACGCCGGCCAAAGCTTGCAAAACTTTCACCGCCCGGGGGAACGTAACCGGCGATGTCGTCGCCGCGCCTGGCAAATTCCGCGGGATAACGGCGGTTTATTTCCGCAAAACTGAGCCCTTCCCATGCCCCCAGGGATATTTCCCGTAGATCCGCGTCGGCCACAAGGGGCACCGGGTGCTCCGCTGCAATTATCCGGGCTGTCTCCAGTGACCGGGTGAGATCACTACAGTATATCCCGGCCAGACTGGCACCCGCCAGCCGGTCCCTTAATTTTTCCGCCTGCCGGACCCCGCCACTGGACAGCGGCAGGTCAATCTGGCCGATGAAGCGCCTTTCCCGGCCGGTATCAATGGCACCGTGCCGTACCAGATAAATCACCACCGGTTTCATCTGCCACCTATACCCCCCTGCGCCAACCCTTTAGCCATGTATCAAGTTGCACACCCAGTACCCGTTCCAATTGTCCCTTGAGCAACTCCGCCCGGAGCCAGCGCTCCTGTATCGCCTGCTTAACATCAGGTTCTGCGGCAAAACGTTCCATGGAACCCCAAAATCTTTCTTCCAGGGTAACCGGCCTGTCGCCGCACAGGAGCTTGTCCGCCAAATAAACCAGGTGTTTGGCCCCGATCCGGGTACCGGCGGGCAAGCCTTCCCCCATGTGGCAGGCCACAATTTCAGCTACCCGGGGGAAACCCATGGCAGCCAGCAGTTCCGCCCCCACCGCGGCATGCCGGGGCCTTCCTTTGCACATATCATGCAGCCGGCCTGCTGCTTCAATCAAGTCCAGCCGCAATTGATACCCGCGCCGATTAAGTTCCGCCCCCAGGGCTACGGCCAGTTCCGCCACCGCCCGGCCATGGGCGGCCGCCCGGTCGGGGGTCCCGGCAATACGCAGGATGGCTTCACATTCCCGTGGGTCGGGGATATCGATGTTCTCGGCCCGCTGCAAAAGATTTTGATAATCTTTTGGGGTATCCATATCCAGCACCACACCCCGGTCGGCCACCTCCACATCCAGGGATTCGGCTTCGTGCCGGGCAAGGATTTGCCGCAGGTTACCACCGGCAGGAGCACTCAGTATCTCTCCGGTATATTTTGCAGATATCAATGGCGGGTGGCCCCGCTCCCCGGCAAAGCAGGGGTATATAATATCCGCCCCACTTTTACGTCGCCTGCGCAGCAATGATTTAACGGTTTGCACCCGCACCAGGGCATGGTCGACGGGCAGTAAAAAGAAAGCCTCCGTTCGGGGCGGCAAGCCGGCCACTCCGGCCCGGATCGAAGAAAACATACCCAGGTGGTAGTCCGGGTTATGCACCCCGGGCACCTCCAGTTTCTCCAGCACAGGCCGCAGATCTGCCGCCCGGTGACCTGTCACCACCAGCAACCGGGTTATACCGGCAGCTTGAAATAAATGCACCGCTCTGGCTAAAGCGGTGTTTTCTCCCAGGGGCAGCAGGGGCTTGAATTCACCCATGCGGGATGAATAACCGGCCGCCAGCACCACCGCAGCTATATTACTCATGCCATACGCTCCGCTCTGCATTTGATCAATTCGGCCACGATGCTCACCGCAATTTCCTCGGGAGTTTCGGCCTTGATGGCTAAACCAATGGGACTGTATACCTGGGCCAGCCTGGCCTTGTCGTAACCCTCGCTTTCCAGCCTCCTGTAGATGTTATCCCGCTTGCTTTTGCTGCCGATCATACCTATATAGCAGGCCGGAGAATGCAGTGCCCGGGCCAGCACTGTTTTATCATGGGCATGGCCCCTGGTTACGATAACCACATAACTATCCTCGTCAACACCCAATTCCGCCATGTCTACATCATAAGTGGGCAGTACCTCCACCCGGTCGGCCTCGGGGAACCGCTCCCGGTTGGCAAACTCCTCCCTGTCATCCAGTACAACGGTACGAAAGTCCACCGTTTTGGCCAAACGGGCCACCTGCAATGACACATGACCGGCGCCAAAAATATAGACGGTGCCGTAATCCCCCGTTTGCTCCACCAAAAAACTGCGGTCCCCCACCGCCACCACCTGGGGATAACGGCTATCAGCCAGGCTCAGCAATTGCTCTGTTTCGCCCGGTTGAGGAAGATATGTGCCCACAGGGGCGGAGCCCGCCACCACCAGGCACTGGCGCCCGGCGGGTTCCCCGGCCTCGCCCCCGGGCACCGGGGTGATCAGCACAGCCTTTTGCCTGGCGGCCATAGCTTCTCCCAGTTTACGATATGTGTCCACCAGCTTTCCATTACCCGCGTCCAAATAATCAAGCAATACCTTTAAATGGCCACCGCAGATCATGTCCATTTGCCCGGCGCTTTTACTGTCCAAGTTAAACTCCCTGATTAGGGCCTTTCTTTCCTCCAAAACCCGGGCGGCCTGCTTGATGACCATTGCCTCCACCAAACCACCGCCGATGGTGCCGGTAATTGAGCCATCCCGGTGGATAATCATTTTAGAACCCGCCGTACGCGGAGTGGAGCCGTAACTGGCCAGTATGGTGGCCAATACAACACTTTCACCCTGTTCCAGTAGCTGCAGCACATCCTTGAATATTTTAACCATATAATCGCACCCCCGTAAATTCAGTACTTTTTTATCACGGAGTTAATTATCCATTCAGCAGCCAACAAAAATATTACGCCGGACGGTCACCATTGTTGCGCAAATCCCGGATTAATCGTTTGGCCGGCGGCCACAGTTCCCCGGACCTGTCAATTTCAACGGGGGCCACGGTTAAAGCTCCCTGTTTGACATTTTCAGCAATCACGGGAACGGCAAGCAGTGTTTTTTGAATCAATACCGCCAGTTCTTCTCCGGCCCAGCCCGCCAAATGGACTTTGACAGCCAGGCAATCCGTGCCGCTGCCCGGCAAAATATCGGCCTTAAAGTTCAGCACCCCTGGAGTGGCAAATAAAGCATCATCCAACACCGCCATACTGAGGAATCCTCCTCCGGCCAGGGGAATCCGCCCCCTGACCCGGTCCCGCACCGGGGCCATGCGCTTCAGCACGGTACCACAGGGGCACGGCCCGGGGATAAACCTGCCCATATCTCCCGTGCGGTAGCGGATTAATGGCATCCCCCTGCGGGTCAAGGTGGTAAAGACAATTTCCCCCTCCTGGCCGTCGGGCAGCACAGCGCCGGTGACAGGATCAATTATCTCAAAGAGCAGATCGGCCTCCCGCATGTGGTAACCCGCCAGCGCCGCGCATTCCAGGCCGCCCCCCAATCCCATTTCAGTCATGGCATACTGGTTGAAAACCCTGCAGTGCCACCTTTCTGTAATACGGTGGATGATGGCCCGGGAAAGATGGTCGGTATTAAGGATCACATTTTTGATCTTCAGGCCGAATTTATCCTGGCCCGGTGGTTCATGACAAGCCAGGGCCAGCACCTGGGTCGGTATCCCCAGCAGCGTATCAACCCGCTCCCTGGCCATTACCTCCAGGGTATACCCGGGATCCCTTACAATACCATGCCGCACGGGCACCACATCCATGCGCCGCACGCTTTCCGCAAACAGATCGCCCACACTGCCCGGCCGCTCACAGGGGAGCAGCACTATCACCCTATCACCGGGCCGGCTAACCACGGTCATGCCGTGATGATAATAATCCCTGGTCAGTTCCTGGTCGGCGGCGGTGAAAAAAATCCTTTTGGGCATCCCCGTGGTACCCGAGCTTTCCAGGGTAACTACCCGCTTGATATCATCCTGGGAACAGCACAAAAACCGCAACGGGTTTTGCCTGATATCCTCTGCCGTGGTAAAGGGGAGGCCGGACAGGTCCCGCAGCGATTTTATTTTATCCGGGGTAAAGCCGGCCAGGGCGGCCCGGTAAAAAAGGCTTTTTCCCCGGGCCAGGGCCACGGTTTCCTTCAATTTGGCCAGCTGGTAACTTTCAATGAGGCCGCGGGTCAGCCCACCCGCATGCCCTTGAGACCTGAACCCGGCGGAGGCGGTTATTTTATTTAAAATCCACTGTTCCAAAGGTGTTTTGGTAATCAATCGGCACGCCCCCTGTAAATTGATCTGCCCTGGCTATCGGTAATATTATAGGCACAAAAGGGTATCAGCTTGCCGGCGGGGGAAACCGTGTGGATGCAGCAGTCCTTCACCCGCTCCAGGTCAACGTTCCACACATCCTGGAAGGCCATGCCCGAAATACAAAGGGTATGGGTTTTGGCCCTGGCCAGGAAAAGATCCATGCTATCGGTTCGTATAAACTCCTCCATGCCACCGCCGCCGCAACTGCATGACTTTTGAACAGGGACGGGCCGGCTGGCCGACCAGTGGTTCGCCACAAACTTCCTGGATTTCCTGGACCCCTCCACCGCCAATTCGGGCGTACAGCAGCAACTTGTGTTCTGGTTTGTTTCATGCCGGGTGGTGGGCATCAAAGTCCCGCCGGGCATTAAAATAAAATTTCCGTGGAAGGAGCACAGGGCGTTTTCACAGCCCGGCGGCCGGAAATTTTCCACCTTGATCCGTCCCCCGGTCTGCCGGGCAATATTGCTGATAACCTCGGGCAGGGTAATGCGCATGTCATCGGAGGGCGGCTGGGGATAGCGGCCAAAATAGCTCACGGGTTGGAAGTGCACCCCCCGCACCACCGGTAAATGTTCCAGGGCCAGGTCAATAATATCCCCGATATTATGGTCATTGACCCCCGGCACCACGGTGGGCACCAGGATAACACCGATGCCCAGTTCCCCGCACAGCCGGATTGTCTCCAGCTTGTCCGCCAGTAAATCACGGCCCCTCAGCTTTCTGTATATCTCGCTTTCCGTTCCGTCAAATTGCAGAAATAAAGAGGCCAGGCCAGCCCGCTGCAATTCTTCAAAAAACCGCGGCTCCCGGCTGAGCCGCAGGCCGTTGGTGTTCAGCTGGATAAAGCTAAACCCCATATCCCGGCCCATGGACACCAAACCGGGCAGGTCGTCACGCATGGTGGGTTCACCGCCGGAGAGCTGGATGTTATAGGGTCCACCAGCGTCCAGCAGGGTACGGTACCAGCCCCTGATCACCCCGGGGTCGGGATCCCGAGCAGCACCACCACCGGAACCGGCAAAACAAAATGAACAGTGCAGGTTGCAGCGGCCAGTCACCTCCAACACCGCAGTACAGGTATGCTGGCGGTGGTCGGGACAGAGACCGCAGTCAAAGGGACATCCCCGCTCCACCCGGGTTAAGGGAACATTAATCACCGCAGGGATTTTCGGCCTGGACCAGGACTCGAAAGAGGGCTCTCCCCGCCAGATAACCACCTTGAAACTGCCGTGCTCGGGACATTCCTTTTCCAAATAAACGTGGTTTCCCCGGGCCACCCGCCGGGCGGGAATTTTAGCCAGGCAATGGGGGCAAAGACTTTCCGTCACCGCCAGGACACGCCCCGCCTCAGTCATTTTTTTCACCGGACAGTTCGATCCCGTGGTCAAGCATTATTTCTTTTATTTTGTTGTATGTTTCAATAACAATACTGCTGCACTGGGGGGAAACCACCTTTTCCGCCAGGTCGTCACCCAGAATATCCCCGCAGTTTATACCACCGTAATGCTGACCGATTTCCCCTTCAAACCACTGCACCAGCTCGTCAATCATCAATAATAGCTCATCATGCTCTTTCTCCTCCGGCGCACCCCTGCCCGCGTACAGGCTCAGCAGGCAAACACCACCGGTGAGGGCACCACAGGTCTTACCGGAAAACCCCAGCCCGCCGCCCAGGCCCGTCATGGCCCGAATCAAACCGGGATTATCTTCACCCCGGTGCTCCAACCCCAGGGCCAGCAGTATCTGGCTGCAGTTAAACCCCTGCTGGTACAGCTCCAGCATGCGCATCATCTCATCATTCATATCCATTTCACTCCTTACCGGTTGCCACCTTTTTGGCCAGGACCAAAACATAACCCGGCCGGGCCTTACGCACCGCATTCTGAATATCCCCGCAGGCAACGGAATCACCTGTCACACAGCCCCAGAATGCAGCCATGGAACCATGGGCCAGGATCAGACCGGCCACCAGCTCACCCAGCAGCCTGGTATGGTCTTCCCACAAAACCACCTCAAAGCCCCGGGCTTTGATCTTTTGTAGTAGCTCATCAATGGACATGGCACCCTTAAGACATCCCTCCAGGGGTAATTCGTGCAGTGTGCTCACCCCCGCCGGGTTACGGGCATAGACATCGGTCACCACCAGCCAGCCGCCGCTTTTTAGCACCCGGCAGCACTCGGCCAAAGCCCGGTCCGGGTTTTCCATTACACTCAGGGTACATTCCGCCAGTACACCATCCATTTCGCCGTCCCTGAAGGGCAAGTTTTCCCCGGCCCCCTCCATAAGGGGCAGGCCGGGGCACCTCCGGCGCCCCTGCTCCAGCAGCGCCGGGGAGGGATCCACCCCCACAGCATCCAGTTGGTGGTTGTTTATCAAGTATTCCACCGTGGCACCGGCACCGCAGCCAACGTCCAACACTCTGGCCCCGGCAGCAAAGGAGCATAAAGCAAGTGCCCGGTCCGTCAAGGTAAACCCGCCCGGCCGGATGGTATCCCCGGTTACATCCCGGATGGGCTTTCCTTCGTACATGGGACATGATACAGCGGATTCCATCACCTTCACTCCCTACTTGTCTTCCAGGGTCTTTTCCACTTCCAGCATCTTGCCCAGGGCCAAATCCTCGGTAATCAAGACCAGCCCGCACCCGGGGCATTTCAACAGTTCCACCGGAAAGCTACTGCCCATATAGGACACGGTAACCTTGCCCGGCGTCATGGGCAAGTTACATTTGAGACATTCATATATAGATTCCGCCTGGACTTCCTTTTCGGCCACTATTTCACATCCTTATCGGGATATTTATATACTGGGGCGCTCCCGTAAAGGGGTATATCCCCTGATCATTAGTTCCCCTTCATCAACTGTTACCCGCCACTTCCATCCGGTGCGAATAAACGTTGTGAACGTAAAAATCATCCCCCTGCCGGGTGTATTCCACCCAGTAGGTAACGCTTACCGGCCTGAAACAGGCTAAAATATGGCCGCTGTTGCGGTTAAATATCTTTTTGCCTGTTTTCTCGGCATGTTCAATCACCTTTTGTATATCTTCCTTCAAGATAAGACGTTCATCCATAATTTCGCTTACCTGGCCGGGAATAACCAGCTTGATTGCTTCATACGAGTTTTCCGGTTTCGCCACATTATCCCCCCAAACATTTTTGAGCAATTTACTTTTAAGCCTGGCCCTGTTTTCCCGCCGCTGTGAGTAGCCGGGCCCGCGGGTCAAGGGCGAAGCTGCGTCCGCTTCACCGTAAATAAAATCAAGCAAGTGATAGGTTTTCTTGCCCCCGGCGGCAAAATTATCCCGGCACATGGCACAATAGGCCACATAATCGGCAGGGCTTTCACCAATGCGCCGTTTTATCGTATCCCTGGCCACATTCCGGTTGGCAAACCACATCAGACCACCATAACCACAGCACTCGGTGGTTTCACCGGTGGTGGGCAATTCCTCAATATTAATGCCCAGTTTCTGCAATATATTGCGAACACTGGTGTGAATATGTTTTTCGTGCCTGGTGGTGCAGGGGTCATGTACAGCCACCACTCCCGGCTGCCGCTGTACATCCATTTCGGGCAAACCCAGCTGGTCAAACAATTCCCAAAGGGATACAATATCCACCCCGGGCAGGTACTGCTTAAACATCTGGTAGCAGGTGGAGCAGGCCAGGATCAGCTTTGGGCTGCCCATTTGCTGCCACTGTCCTTTAATATCTTCAAGCTCCGCATTAAACAGCTCGGCCCGCCCGCTCCACTGGGCCGGGGCGCCGCAGCAGCGCAGCATCAGGCCTACCCCACCGGCCAGTTTATCCATTAAATAATCATATGCTTTCTCCACGTGGTCCGGGGCCGAGGCGCACAGCTGGCAGCCCGGGAAAAACACATAGCTGCTGGTTTCATACCCCGGCTGGTGGCGGGCCAGCGCAAACAGTTCGCTGTTGCTGAATTCCATGTCCCGGAGGGGAAAATCATGGGCGGAAGGCGGCATTTTCCCCTTTTGGACCATCTCGGTCCGGGCTTCCAGGCACAGGTCGGCCATATTGAAACCCTGGGGACAGACTTCCTGGCAGAGGCCGCACAGGCTGCAGGAATTAATTAAAATATTGGCTTCATGGTTCCCCAGTTTCATTTTCAGGTTATGGCTGATCTGCCGGACATATTTTTTGGGGTAGCCTTTAAAGTGTTCCAGATAAGGACAAACCTTTACACACTCCAGGCACTGGCACAAAAGACAGCGCCCGGCTTCCCTGATAGCTTCCTCCCGGGTATAGCCCTGCGCGGGATCGGCCGGCACAACGGCGGGAAGGGGTTCAACCCCCTTGGTACTGGTAAAAAGCCGGGTCTGGTAAGGTCCTTCGTTTTCCCGGACGGCAGTGAGGGAAACTTGCTGCAAGTAGCGATCAATGGATGTGGCGGCCCGCCCGCCCTCGGAAAGGGAATTAATGGGGGAATACTCTGTACCGCGCAATATGCTGCCCCCGGCAAAGACTCCATCCAGACCGGTGGCCAGGGAAACCGGGTCAACCACCAGTTTTCCCTGTTCCACTGGCAGACCCGGAATATTTTCGGGTATCTTTCCCGTAGCCAAGCAAACAGCGTCAAACTGCCGGCATAATTCCGCCAGGGAAACAGCCTGTCCCACCACCGTGTTGAACCTGAAATCAACACCCATTTCATGCAATACGGCGGTTTCTTCCTCTATGACCCGCCGCGGTAAAACCTCCGCCGGAAACTCCCACAGCCGGCCGCCCAAACGGTCCGTGGCCTCAAAAACCGTCACACCGTAACCCTTCCGGGCCAAATCAAAGGCTGCTCCCAAACCGCTCAGCCCCGCGCCCACCACCGCCACCCGTTTATCCTTTTTAGCCGCCTGGATAACCTTGCCCCCCGGCGCCAGGTTCATCCGGGCGCATGCACTTTCCAGGGCACCTATGGCGATGGCTTCCCCTGCTTCCTGCCGCTTGCAGGCGGCCTGGCAGGGGTGATCACAAATTCGTCCGACAATTCCGGCAAAATTAACGCTTTTTCTGTAAATTTGCCAGGCCCGGTCAAAATTACCGGCCTTCACTTCCGCCACGAACCCCCTGGCATCCATATGCACGGGACAGGCCGTTACACAGGCCGGGGGAAGTTCCTGGGTACATTTTTGTTCAAATTCCACTATTCGTTTCTGATCCATTATTATCCCACCATTTCCGGTATAAACATAAGAAGCCTAAAACAAACTGGAACAATTATTTTCCAATTCGCCTTAGGTGAATCTATAAGTGAAGGGGTATAGATTGTGAAAAATATTCCTGGTGCAGGCGGGCTTATGCCCGCCTGCATTTTGGAACATCACCAGGATACAAGTTGGTTTAGTAATGCCTTGGCCATTTTTACCGCAGTTCGCTCCATTAATAAGCCGGGTCTTTAATGGGCCGCTTAACCACGGGAATTTCTTTACCCTGCAAGCCGGCCAGCACTTTCTCGGGCCGGGCCGGTAACTGGGTGATCCGCACGCCGCAAGCGTTGTAAATGGCATTGCAAATGGCGGCATGGGGGGAGGTCAGGGGCAGTTCACCCACCCCGGCAGCACCGTACGGGCCGTGCTCGCGCTTGTAGTTCACATAGATAATTTCCATGTCGTCCGGGATATCCTTGATGTAAGGAATACCGCAGTTGGCCATGGTGGTATGCTTCTTGAGGTCTTCGAAGTCCTCGCTCAGGGCCAGGCCGATACCCTGGGCCAAACCGCCGTAAATTTGCCCGTCCAGAACTGTCTTGTTGATAACTTCACCCACGTCGGCGGCCATGGTCATTTTCACCACCCGGGTCTTGCCGGTGGTGGTGTCCACTTCCACTTCGGCCAAAAATACACCGTACATGTAGACCGAGAAGGGTTTGCCCTGTCCTTTATCATCGCAGTCGGTGCAGTTGGCGGCGGCTGCACTCCACTTGCCCACATACTTGGTGGGGATGCCTTTGGCTACCGCTTCGTCGTAGGTCATGAAGGTGCCATCATCTTTGCGCAGGGCGTTCACCAGCTGCTCGCAGCCGTTTACCACACTGTTGCCCACAACCACCTGGGAACGGCTGCCGCCAGCCGGGCCACCGGCCGGAGCCAGGTTCATATCGTTCATGACCAGCTTGATTTGATCGGGCGTAATACCCATTTGCCGCAGTGTTTCATGGGCAGTGGCCAGCAATCCCATGTCAGCCCCCTGGCCGTGGTCCTGCCAGTTGGTGCTCACCTGGACTCTGCCGTCGTGCAGCAGTTCCACCCACACTTCGGCACTGTCCGGGCCGTCCAGGCCGCAGCCGTAAACACCGACGGATATACCGACACCACGTTTTTTCTCGGGGGTGGATTCTTCCTTGGCCCTCTTCAGGGCTTCCTGGTACTTGGGCCGGATGGCGTCAAGCAACGGAACCATCGAATATACCTCGGGCTCGTGACCGGAGGGGTTGGTATCGCCGGGACGATAGGCGTTAATATAACGCAGCTCCAGCGGATCCATGCCCAGTTTTTCAGCCAGCACATCCATCAGGGTCTCGGAGGCAAACAGGCTTTGGGGTGAACCGTAAGCCCTGAAGGCGGAGCCCCAGGCATGGTTGGTGCAAACCGTGTAACCAACCCCCCTGATGTTGGGTATACCGTAACCGGCGCCGATGAACTGGACTCCCCGCACGGTAAGCAGGTCACCAAACTCGGAGTACGGGCCGTGGTCAACAGCATAGTTGTATTCCATGGCATTAATCTTGCCATCCTTATTGGCGCCAAATTTAATGTCCACAAAGAAGGGCGACCGCTTGCCGGTGTAAATAATTTGCTGGTAATAATCAAAGTTCAGGAAGCAGGGTTTACCGGTGGCCATGGTTGCCACTCCCACCAGCGCTTCAATGGTGGGGCTGAACTTGTAACCGAAGGTGCCGCCCACACCGGGGAACTGGGACAGGAACAGGTTTTTACCGGCCTCCAGGCCCAGGCCTTCAGCTATCATAGCGGCGTGGAGGTCCAGACCGATACTCTTGGACAGGATTTGCAGGTTGCCGTTTTCGTCATAATAAGCGGCGGCAACGTCGGGCTCAATGGGCAGGTGGGGCTGGCGACCAACATACAGGTCTTCCATGGATACCACCACGTCCGCCTTTTCCATCAGGGGAGCGGTATCCTCACCCTTGATGTTGTACTGCCTGAAATAAACGTTGGGAGTACCGGGGTGAATTTCAATGGCATCGGGCTCCATGGCGGCAGGGGCACTCATGTAAGCCGGCAGCACTTCCAGCTCCACATGGACCTTTTCCACCGCGGCCTGGGCGTGGGCTTCGGTATCGGCACAAACAATGGCAATGGCGTCGCCAAACTGGAATACCTTTTCATCGCACAGTATGGGACGGTCGTAGCTGTCCCCCTTATTGCCGGGGAGGTTAAGGCCGTTGATACGGTTTTTGCCCTTGACATCTTTATAGGTAACCACTTTATAAACACCGGGCATTTTTTCCGCTTCGGAGGTGTCTATGGATAAAATCTTGGCGTGGGAAACCTGGGCCTGAACCAGCTTGAGCCGTAAAGTGCCCGGAGGCATTTTCAGGCCAAAGTCAGCGCCGTAATCAATGGTACCGGTAACTTTACCAATCGCCGAGGGACGCGGGTAATCGGTGCCCAGGATTTTACCATCTTCCGGCATTTGAAACTCCAGGTCGGCTGCGGTAATTTCACCGCGCACCAGGCGGGCGGCATCCATCACGGCATCCACCAGGGGCTTGTACCCCGTGCAGCGGCAAACGTTCTTATGCTTCTGGAACCAGTCCCGCACCTCTTCCCTGGTGGGATTGTTATTCTCGTCCAGCAGCGCCTTGGCGGAAACTATAAAGCCGGGGGCGCAAAAACCGCACTGGGCGCTACCGTGCTTGACCCAGGCCAGTTGGAGAGCATGGAGATTGGTGGGGGTGCCAATGCCCTCAATGGTGGTGATAATGGACTCATCGGGTACCCTTTTCATTTTGGTGATACAGGAACGGATAACTTTGCCGTTCATAATCACCGAACAGGCGCCGCACTGGCCCTTGCCGCAGCCCACCTTGGTACCGGTAAGGTGCAGCTGTCCCCGGATAACATCCACCAGAAGGGCTTCCGGGTCAACAACCAGCGACATGCTGGCACCGTTGATGTTAAGCTTTTTCTTAATCATTAACTTAACCTCCTATTTTAATAGTCTTGCGCTAAACCGGCCAAATACATTGCCGGCGTCGCATTAAATGCTTTTGCCAAAACTGCAGTCGGGGAAACGGCACTGGCTGCAGTTGGAACACAGCCCGCCATAACCCAGAACGGCAATATCCCGGCGCGAGATTTTTTCCCCTGCCAGAACCCGCGGTGCTATTAAATCAAAAATACTGCTTCTATGATACATAACACACCCGGGAAGGCCCATTACCGGTAATTCGCCGATATAAGCCATCATGAACATGGCCCCCGGTAGAGCGGGTGCACCGTAACTGATTATGCGCCCCCCGGCGGCAACCACCCCCGCGGGCGTTACATCATCGGGGTCCACCGACATCCCGCCGGTTACCAGGATCATATCTACCCCCTCTCGGATTAACTCATTAATGGCAGTCACAATCATATCTATACTGTCGGACACCAGAATCTGCCTGGTAACTTCACTGCCCCACTGGGCCAGTTTAGCTGTCACCACGGGACCAAACTTATCCTGGATACGCCCGCTGTACACCTCGCTGCCGGTGGTAACCAGACCAACCCGCATAGCTTTTAACGGCTTTACCTCCACTAAGGGAAAGGAATCCCGGCATATGTGCTCCACGCCGGTGATGATTTTTTCATCAATTACCAGCGGGATAATGCGTGTACCGGCCACCACCCGGTCCTTTTTAACAAGCTGGTTGGAGTGCAAGGTGGCAAACATGACCTGTTCCTGTTCATTAACCAAAGAAAGGGCACTGGAATTAATCTTCAGCAGCCCATCCATGGCGGCCACCAGGCTAACTTTGCCCTCACTGGGCTCCGTTAAATAAACTCCTTCACCGGCGGCCGCCGCGGCCATGCGCTGCGCCGCCTCATTTTCGTGCAGTATCCCTTCGCGCATTTCCCACACATAAAGATGCTCTTTACCAATGTCCAGCAACCTGGGAATATCCTCGGGCTTCACCACATGGCCCTTTTTAAATAACGGCTTTTTAACCTTGCCGGGCACAATTTCGGTAAGGTCATGGCAAAGCACCATCCCCACTGCCTCCTGTACCGGAACCGCTTTCACAGTTTTCTCCCCCTTCGCCAAAACGCAAACAGAATAGGATATATTTCACAAGCTGTCCATGAAATATTCCCCAAACGCAAACAAAAAGACCGGAATGCGGTAAAGATACAGCACCCCGGCCTTTGATAGACCAAAAGTATATTACTGTACTCCTTTCCGCACTGGGAGGCCCGCCGGTTTCCCAGCGAACCCTGCCGGCCAGGCCATCATAGCAATCGCTTTAGACATACCTGGCTCGGAGCAGTTATCATATTGTTGTTGGTTGTTAGTCTGTGTATAGTAATATGCAAGACCCATGCCAAATAAACAATACAACCAGGCTCAGGACACGTTCCCCTATTGCCCGCCATATATTTTCTTGCTCGACAAACAATTCTCAACATGTTTGAATTCCGCATTATACCCGGCCGGCCAATAGATCCATTTTGGCACTATTGTATCGAAACGACACGCCACTTTCTCCTGGCTAACCAAATCGGAACACCCATTTATTACAAATCTTAGACGGATATCGTCACTGTTCAAAACATTACAAAAATATCTTGACAAACTAATCACAAGTGCCTTATTATTACCAGCATAGTTACGTTATGATATGTTTTGTTACGTTGTGTTTCGCAATACCACCTTGAACGCATTCAAAGACTGCGCCCAACAATGCTACAAACAAGTCAATTTGTCAGTTGTTATGTCTTGTTGCGCCTGGAAAAATACTTGTCAACCAACCAATAACATTGCTGTAAAATTACGAAGGGGGTTATGCAATGAAGATGAAGAGACTACTGCTATTACCTTTGGGGATGTTTATCCTTCTACTTGTCCTCACCGGCTGCGGCGACAACGATAGCAGCGAAAAAATCAATCTCACCGTTTCTGCGGCAGCAAGCCTGCAGGATGCAGCCAGGGAAATCGAGCAAGTGTATACCAGGGAAAATCCAAATGTTACCCTCACTTATAACTTCGCATCGTCGGGCGCCCTGCAAAAACAGATTGAGGAAGGAGCTCCGGTGGACCTGTTTATTTCCGCAGGCCAATCCCAAATGGATGCCCTGGAAGAGAAAGGGCTCATTATTGAGGATTCCAGGAGCGATTTACTGGGCAACGAACTGGTCCTCATTGCAGGCAAAGACAGCCCCTTGAGCGGCTTTGATGAGCTCACCGGGGATCAGGTCAACAAAATCAGCATCGGTGCGCCGGAGTCAGTACCCGCCGGCAAGTATGCCCGGGAGGCGCTGACCGGCATGGGCCTGTGGGATGCCATCCAACCCAAGCTGGTGTTGGCCAAAGATGTGCGCCAGGTGCTGACCTATGTGGAAACCGGAAACGTGGATGCCGGGCTGGTTTATCATTCAGATGCACTGATGGGCGATAATATCAAAGTGTTGGCGGCGGCTCCGGCAGATACACATAAACCCATCGTCTACCCCATGGCCATCATCAAGAACACCAAACAGCAAGCGGCAACAGAGGCATTTATGAATTTCCTTGACGGTCCGGAAGCAAGGGAAATATTTGCCCGGTACGGTTTTAAAAACCCCGGAGAATTAAAGGCACCATAATATGTTTGTGCAATTAAATGACTGGTTTCCGGTGTTCCTTTCCATCAGGGTGGCCCTGATTGCCGTCACGGTGGTTTTAATCACCGGCCTGCCCCTGGCCAGACTTCTCTCCCGCCTGGAGTTTCCCGGCAAGGATGTGCTGGAAGCCCTGATTACCTTGCCCATGGTGCTACCCCCCTCGGTCATCGGGTATGGTCTTTTGATGATCATCGGCAAAAACGGCTTGCTGGGGCATACCCTGGCCGGCCTGGGATTAACCCTTATTTTTACCTGGTGGGCGGCGGTGTTGGCCTCCACCGTGGTGGCCTTTCCCCTGATGTACCAGAGCGCCAAGGGAGCTTTTCTAAGCGTGGATGTTAATTATGAAAAGGCGGCCCGGACACTGGGTGCCAGTGAAATCAGAATTTTTTTCACCATCACCTTGCCCCTGGCCTGGCCCGGCATTCTGGCCGGAGTGGTGCTTTCCTTTGCCCGGGCCATGGGGGAATTCGGGGCTACATTGATGGTGGCGGGCAACATCCCAGGCCAGACCCAGACCATTCCCCTGGCCATTTACTTTGCCGTGGAATCCGGTGATGACGGCACAGCCCGGACCCTGGTGGCCATAATTACGGTTTTCAGCTTCCTGGTTATTTACTGGGTCAACCGCTGGGCCAAGAAACAAAAATTTTAATTTACGGTGATACAACAATGCTTGAAGCCAGGATTGTTAAAAAATTATGGCACTTTGAATTAAACCTGGAACTAAAGCTGGACAATCGTATCCTGGTGCTGTGGGGACCCTCCGGGGCCGGCAAGACCACGGTCCTGCATTGCCTGGCCGGGCTGCGCAAACCCACGTCGGGTATTATCCGCCTAAATGGCAGAACCCTTTATTCCTCGGCGGATAAAATCAATATCCCCACCAGAAAGAGAAACGTGGGCTACCTGTTCCAGGATTATGCCCTGTTTCCCCACATGACCGTCAAGCAAAACGTCATGTATGGTTTAAAAAACAGCAAACAACGCCTTGCCGGCGCCCCGGTGAACGCCTTGGATTTACTGGACTCCTTCGGAGTGGGGCACCTAAAGGACCGTTACCCGCGACACCTGTCCGGCGGCGAGAAACAGCGGGTGGCCCTGGCCAGGGCGCTGGCGATACAGCCGGAATTACTGCTATTGGACGAGCCGTTCAGCGCGCTGGATAAAAACTCCAAGATAAAACTCAGGCGGGAGCTCAAAGACATCCACACACTATGGCAAATTCCCTTTGTTATTGTATCTCACGATGAAGATGATGCAGGCTTTTTGGGGGATGAGATATTAACATTGAACAAGGGATTACCAGGCACCGGTTTGACACAGATACCCCGGGCCTCCAGTTTTAGCTGTTAAGTTATTTTTTGCAGAGACATATCAAAACAACCGCAGTTAAGCTTGCTACGCCGGAAAAGGGAGCTACCACTATGGGCAAAATAGCAACAACAGATTCGGGCCGTGGCCTTATCCAGCACAGCCCGGATCTGTTTTAGTACTTTAAGGAATTATGCTACCATATTTATGTTAAGCGCCAGGGGATTAAAGTACTAAAGATGGCGTGCCCAAGGGAACCGAACAGGCACGCTTTTAAAGGGTAAACAGGGGAATGACCGATACCCTTTGTCCTTCTTCTACGGGCGGGTGCCCGGCGGGCAAATCAATTAAAGCGTTATAGTCGATTAAAGAGCGGAGCATGCTGGACTTCTGTCCCGGTAGAAAGTTAACCTGCCATTGATTTTGATTCCTGGAAATATAGCCCCTTACAAACCTGCGGGTCCCGCCTTTTTTAGGCCACCGGTTTTTACATACCGCGTCAAAACGCGCCGGTTGCGGGTCCAGCCCCTGCAGGGCGCGCAGCGCCGGGGCGACCAGCAGGTGATAACCCACCACACAGGCGGCCGGATTACCCGACAACGAAACAATCAGCCTGGAATCAAGTACTGCAGCCCCGCTGTGGCTGCCCGGTTTAATCCTGACCCCCCAGAACAAAACCCGTGCCCCGGTTTGCCTGATTAAATCGAGGGCCTGGTCGTAAGCGCCCGAAGCCGCACCGCCGGTGGTTATAACCACATCAGCCTTCCGCAGCAGCTTTTTTAGACATTCCCTGCCCCCGGCCGACTCCATATGGCCAGCTGTCTCCACCCCCAGCACTTCGGCGCCTTCACGCCTGGCAAGGACCTCCAGAACCGGGCCGTTACAGTCCCTGGTTTCGCCCGGAGCGGGCACCGCGTGATAGGGCACAATTCCACGCCCCAGGCCTAAAACAGCCACTTTGGGCCGGGCAAAGACCTTTACTTTACCATTACCGCAAGCAGCCAGGACACCCACCAGCCCTGGTCCAACGATATTACCGCGCCGGGCGACAATATCACCGCGGCGGAAGTCCTCTCCCCGGGGCTTGATATTATCGCCGGGATTTAGAGCTTTGGTGGTGGTAATATACTCACCCTTTACTTCGGCAAACTCCCAGGGTATAACACCCCGGGTGCCCGGGGGAACCGGCCCGCCGGTAACCACACCGGCGGCCTGGCCCGGTGCCAGGGAAAAATCCGGGTAATCACCCGGCCCAAGATTGCCTTTTAATTGAAATTGGTTACAAACCTCATCTCCCATCGCCACGGCATAACCATCCACCGCCGACTGGCTGCAGGGAGGCAAATCACGGGCGGCATAAATATCCTGGTAACAAACGCGGCCGGCGGCCTCTGCCAGTGCCACGGATTGCCCGGGCAAGGGAATAAGGTTGCCGGTAATGAGTTCACAGGCCTCTTCAAGGGTTACATTTGTCAGCATTTTAATTTCCCCCGTTTAAACCATGGCTGATTTGCCAAAGGAGCAATCCGGGTAACGGCAGTCAGCGCATTCCTGGCAGTAGCCACCGTGCCCCAGGGCGACCATATCCCCGCGGCTCAAGCGCTCCCCGGCAAATATACGGGGCAGCACAATATCAAATACCGTGGCCTTGTTAAACATGACACACCCGGGCAACCCGCAAACAGCCACATGGCCGAGATAAGCCATCATAAACATGGCCCCGGGCAGCACCGGCGCGCCGTAAAAAACAACCTCGGCACCGGTACCCCTGATACCGGTGGGGGTAACATCATCGGGATCCACCGACATACCGCCGGTCACCAGAACCAGCTCCGCCCCTTCACCAACAAACCGGCGTATTTCCATGGAAATTATACCGGGGTCATCGGGCACAATAACCTGTCCCAGCACCCTGGCGCCGTAAGGAGCTGTTTTCTGTTTCAAAACACTGCAAAACCCGTCCTGGATACGCCCGGTATACACCTCACTGCCCGTGGTGACAATACCCACCCAGAGGGACCGGAAGGGTTTAACCGAGATTAACGGCCCGGGCCGGCTGCTGATGGCCTCAGCCTGTTCCAGAATATGCCGTTCAATGGCCAGGGGAATAACCCTGGTCCCGGCTACGTTCTGGCCTGCCGCCACCGACCGGTTATTGTGCAGGGTGGACATGATCACCCCGTCCAGGTTGTTCAGCATATTTAGCCTGTCCACCTGCACTTTGAGCAGCCCGTCGCATGTGGCCCGGAGATTGACCCGGCCCTGGTTGGGCTCGCCCCACTCCAGGCCCGGCCCGGCGGCATGCCGGGCCAGGCGCAAAGCAGACTCGTCCTCATGCACCAGGTCGTCACCTTTTTCCCAGACAAAAATATGCTCCTTCCCCAGATCCTGAAGCTTTGGAATATCCGCGGGTGTGATAACGTGCCCCCTTTTAAAGGCGCGCCCCTTTTCCTGACCGGGGACGATACGGGTGATGTCATGGCACAGTGTTGTACCCACCGCTTCAGCAACAGGGATTTTTCTCATTTATACTGCCTCCTGCATTTTCTCCATTTTAATGGCACATACTTTATATTCACCGGTTTTGGTCACCGGATCAAGGGCATCGCTGGTTAAGGCATTGGTGGGAGTATCCCCGTAGTGGAAGGACATCCACACCATCCCCGGGGGTACCCGGTCGGTAACCTGTACTTTGGTGGTCACTTCCCCGCGCCGGGAAGTGACCCTGGCGGTGTCGCCGGTATTCAGCCCCAAACGGGCGGCATCCTCGGGGTTAACCTCGGCGTATTCCTCCGACCACATGCTGTTTATGGCGGCGGAATAAGGCGTGGTTACGTTGTAGTGGTATAATATGCGGCCAGTGGACAACAGCAAGGGATACTCCTGGTCCGGCATTTCCGCAGGCGGAATATGCTCGATGGACTGGAACAGGCCCTTGCCCCGGACAAATGTGTTGGCGTGCAAATACGGCGTACCCGGGTGATCGGCGGTGGGACACGGCCACTGGATGCCCTTTTCTTCTATCCGGGCATAACTGATACCGGCATAAGAGGGCGTAAGGGAGGCCATTTCATTGAAAATTTCCTCCGCACTGCTGTAATTTGCGGGATAGCCCATCTTTGTGCAAAGCTCGGCCACTACCTGCCAGTTGGTTTTGCCCGCCAGCGGCTCAATCGCCTTTCTGACCCGCTGCACCCGGCGCTCGGTATTGGTAAAGGTGCCATCGGTTTCGGCAAAACTGGCGGCGGGCAATACTACGTCGGCATATGCCGCGGTTTCGGTCAGAAACAGCTCGTGCACCACCAAAAACTCCAACTTCTCCAGGCCGGAGCGGATATGATTGCTGTTGGGGTCAGTGAGCACGGGATTTTCACCCAGGATATACATTGCTTTCAGCTCACCGGAGTTGGCTTTATCGAACATTTCGGGAATCATCAGCCCAATGTCACCGGACAGGGATACGCCCCAGGCCTTCTCGAACTTTTCCCGGGCTGCCGGGTCAATCACCTTCTGGTAGCCTGTAAACACATTGGGCAGCGCCCCCATGTCGCAGGCACCCTGCACGTTGTTTTGACCCCGTATCGGGTTCACCCCGGTGCCCGGGCGTCCCAGGTGGCCGGTGAGCATGGCCAGGTTGGCAATACTCATGACATTGTTTGTCCCGCATACGTGCTCGGTAATACCCAGGGTATAAAAAATCATCGCCTTGTCGGTACCGGCATAGAGACGGGCCACGTCATACAAATCCTGCACCGGTATACCGGTCAAACCGGACACGTATTCCGGGGTATATTTCTCAACGGTTTCCTTCAGCGCCTCAAAATTCTCGGTTCGCTCTTCCACAAAGGCCCGGTCATAAAGCCCTTCTTTAATGATGATGTGCATTAACCCGTTCAGGAAGGGAATATCATTACCGGGCCGGATACGCAGCCAGTAATCAGCTTCCTCCGCCAGTTCTATCCGCCGCGGGTCCACAACAATCAGTTTTGCCCCCCGGCGGGCTGCCTGCCTCATTTTATAACCAATAACCGGGTGTGCTTCGGTGGTATTGGTACCTATCAATAATAACAGTTCAGCCTGCTCAATTTCCGAAATTGAGTTGGTCATTGCGCCGCTGCCGAAAGAAGTGGCCAGACCGGCCACCGTGGGAGCGTGTCAGGTACGGGCACAATGGTCCACGTTATTTGTGCCCATCACCCCCCGGGTAAATTTCTGCACCAGGTAATTCTCTTCATTGGTGCACCTGGCCGAACTGAGGGCGGCAAAGGAATCGGCACCATACCTGTTTTTTATTTCGCTTAGCCTGGCGGCAATCAAATCCAACGCCTCGTCCCAGGAAGCGGGCTCGAAATTACCGTTGCGTTTAATTAAAGGGGTAGTGAGCCGGCGATCGCTATAAATAAAGTCCCAGCCGAACCTTCCTTTAATGCACAGGGCACGGCTGTTTACCGTACCGTCCGGGCTTGATTTAACCCCCACCACGCGACCGTCATGAACACACAGGTCGAAACTGCAGCCCGTACCGCAAAATGGGCAGGTGGTCCTCACCTTTTGCAATTCCCAGTTTCTGGCCTTGCCCTTGATCTGTTTTTCGGCCAGTGCCCCGGTGGGGCATACCGAAACACAGTTGCCGCAGAAAACACAATCCGATTCCACAAAGGGTACATCATAAAATGTGGTGGCCTTGGTATTAAAACCACGGTAGGCAAAGTCCAGGTTATTCTTGCCGGTTATCTCGGCACAGGCCCGGATACACTTGCCGCACAAAATACACTTGTTCAGGTCGCGAACAATAAAGGGGTTGCTTTCCTCAATGGCATAATCATGTTTTTCCCCGTCAAAGGGAGTTGTCTTGACGCCGTATTCATAACAGTATTGAGCCAGCTTGCAGTCCCCCATTTTCTCGCAGGTAAGGCAATCCTGGGGGTGATTGGCGATCAATAATTCCAATATGGTACGCCTGGCCTCAATTACTGCCGGCGAATGGGTTTGCACAACCATACCCGGGGTTACCGTGGTTACACAAGAGGCCGGCAGGTTGCGCATACCTTCGATTTCCACCACGCATAAACGGCACGCGCCAAAGGGACTGAGATCCGGTTCATAGCAAAGCCTGGGAATGTGAATGCCCGTTTGCTCGGCGGCATTTAATACCGTAGTACCTGCCGGGACTTCGATTTGCTGACCGTTTATAGTCAAGTTGACCATTTCCGCCATCCAACCACTCCTTTTCATTAGTCTAATGGCTCCGCAGTCTGTTGCCTTGCCACAGCAACCGGTGAACCTGCCGCCGTTACTGGAACAAAAGTGACCCGGAAACACAAAAAATCTCCAGCCATGGCCGGAGACTTTTTGCGTTAATCTCAAAATTATTTATCAGGCACTAAAACACGGCGCAAAGTATGCACCTAAAAGATTCTCTACCTGATTTAACAAGCCCCTTTCCAACCACGGGAGGCAAACTCGTTTCCGATTTTACCCAACGGCTTAACTGCCATGGCCAATCCGCTTTAGGCAGAAAAACTCGGAGCACATGATTAAGTTTTATATTGTTAGTAGATTTGACGGTCCGGTTAAAAATCCTGCTTTATCAAAAAATTTTGCAAACAAGATACCTGACTCCCATGATAAAGCAAATACAATCAACCATTTTGTGAGATATTTTATTAAATTTATAAAAAACCTATTGCTTTTTTTATTTTCTTTTTTTATTATAGTTATAAAGTATAATTAAATATAATGATTTGTATTAGCAAAACTAATAGTATTAACAAAATAATTCTGCAGTATTTTCGTAATATAGCTGTATAAAACGCCGCACTACTTAAGTCACCAATCTCCGCACAACATAAAATCTATTCTTTCTTTGATTTTGAACTGAATCAAGCAAATATCACCAGTACCATTTGTTAATTTATTTGCTATAATTTATTTGTTATAATTTTAAGGTTTATATTACCATAGTTTGTGAATATTTGCACAATTTTATTGGTAAACATTTAATTTGTTAGCAAACGATGGCACTATCGCGGGAAAGGTAAGGTTACAGGCATTGACGCGACGGCAAGTCATGCTGGTTTTATGTAACCGGTGCATGCAGGTATTTGAAGAATACTACCCCCGTACTACGGGAGGTGTTGAGTTTTTATGGTCCAAGCCCAAGCTTGGGCCCTCCAAACCGGAAAATTCCGGGAGCAATTTTATTAAACGAGGAGGAATGGAAGATGAGTCATGCATGTATGTGCAGCTCTCCCAATGAAGAAGAACTTTACCCGCTGGTTGACCAGGTTATTGAAAAGTACCGGGGCAACCCCAAAGAATTAATCACGGTATTGCACCGGATACAAAAACTATTTGATTACCTGCCCAGACAAGCGCTGGAGAAGGTGTCCGATGGACTGGGCATGTCCCTCAATGAAATTCACGGAGTGGCATCCTTTTATTCCTTTTTCTCCATGGTGCCCAAGGGAAGGCACAGTATTAAAGTTTGCCTGGGCACCGCCTGCTATGTAAAGGGCGGGCAAAAGATAGTTGAACACCTGGAGAAAAAGCTGGCGGTTCATGTGGGAGGCACCACGCAAGACAGAAGATTTTCCCTCGATGAAGTGCGTTGCATTGGAGCATGCGGCCTTGCACCCGCGGTACTGGTGAATGATGATGTATACGCCAAGGTAGAGCCTGACAAGGTTGAGGAAATTCTTAGCAAGTACGAGTAAAGGGAGTGATTTACGATGAAATCATGGCGCGCGCAAGTTTTGGTTTGCGCCGGAGCCGGTTGTGTTTCCTCCGGGTGTGCCGGTGTTTATAACGCCATCGTGGAGAAAATTAAAGAACATGGTTTAAGCGAAGAAGTAAGGGTAATTGAAACGGGTTGCCTGGGATCATGCAACATGGGGCCCCTGGCTCTGGTCAACCCGGAAGGAATTCTTTACATGAAGCTTACCCCCGCAGATGCCGGTGATATAGTGCTGCAGCACCTTGTTCAGGGTCAACCGGTGGAGCGGCTCATGTATAAAGACCCGGCCACCGGCAAAGCCATTGCCAAAATGGAGGATATTGATTTCTTCAAACTGCAACAAAAAATCGTGCTCAGAAACTGCGGTCTCATTGATCCCAAAAACATTGACGATTACCTGGAACGCGACGGCTACAAAGCACTGGAAAAAGTGCTACTGAACATGTCCCCGGAAGAAGTAATTGAAACACTGATTAACTCGGGCTTGCGGGGACGCGGGGGGGCCGGGTTCCCCACCGGTCTCAAGTGGAAATTCACCCACCAGGCCGCAAAAACACCCAAATATGTCGTGTGTAACGCGGATGAAGGCGACCCCGGGGCTTTCATGGACCGGAGCGTTATTGAAGGTGACCCCCACAGCGTACTGGAGGCCATGGCCATTGCCGGGTACACCATTGGCGCCAACCAGGGTTACGTCTATATCCGGGCTGAATACCCCCTGGCCATCGAGCGCTTAACCTGGGCCATTGACCAGGCCAGGGAACGCAATTACCTGGGCAAAAACATATTCGGGTCCGGTTTTGACTTTGACATAAATATAAAAATCGGGGCCGGCGCCTTTGTATGTGGTGAGGAAACGGCACTGCTGGCGTCCATCGAGGGCAAGAGGGGCGAACCCAGGCCGAGGCCGCCTTTCCCCGCCGTGGAGGGACTTTTCGGCTGCCCCACCCTGATTAACAACGTGGAAACCTATGCCAATATTCCGGCCATAATTTTAAACGGGGCCGACTGGTTCGCCCGGTTTGGCACGGAAAAAAGCAAGGGCACCAAGGTTTTCGCCCTGGCCGGCAGCATAGAAAATACCGGGCTGGTTGAAGTGCCCATGGGAACTCCGTTGTATGACCTGGTCTATAAAATAGGCGGAGGGTTGAAAAAGGATAAAAAGTTCAAAGCGGCCCAAACCGGAGGCCCTTCCGGCGGGTGCATTCCGGAAAAATATATAAATATACCGGTGGATTACGAGTCACTGGCCCAAATCGGGGCCATTGTGGGTTCCGGCGGGTTAATTATTACCGACGAGGATACCTGCATCGTTGACTTCGCCAGGTTTTTCATGGAGTTTACCCAGAACGAATCCTGCGGTAAATGCCCCCCCTGCCGCATTGGTACTAAACGCATTCTGGAAATACTTATTCGCATCACCCAGGGCCGGGGCAAAGAGGAAGACCTCGACCGGCTGCGTGAATTATGTTACAACATCAAGGACACTGCCCTTTGCGGGCTGGGGCAAACCGCGCCCAACCCCGTTCTTACCACTTTAAAATATTTTGAGGATGAATACCTGGAGCATATCCGGGATAAGCGTTGCCGGGCCAACGTTTGTAAAAGGCTGACGAAAAAAGCCGGTGTGAAAATTTCTAATTGATGGAAGGTGAGTGCAAATGATTACCCTTACCATAGACGGCCAAAAGGTCCAGGTTGAAGAAGGTACCACATTACTGGAAGCGGCTAAAAAAGTCAACGTGCGCATCCCTACCCTGTGCCACCTTCCGGAGGTACAGGCCATAGGCGCCTGCAGGATATGCCTGGTGGAAATAGAGGGCAACCGCAATCTGCAGCCCGCCTGTACCTTCAAGGCCAGTGAAGGTCTGGTGGTGCGTACCAACACCGAAAGGGTGAAAAGAGCCCGCAAATTTTCCCTGGAGATGATCATATCGGACCATCCCATGGATGACTGCCTTACCTGCCCCAGAAACCAGAAGTGTGAATTGCAAGCACTGGCCATGGAAATGGGGATCACTGAAATCAAATATACCGGAGCCCAGAGTAAAGGGATTGTGGACAGCCTTTCTCCTGCCATTGTCAGGGACCAGAACAAATGCGTTCTCTGCCGGCGCTGTGTAACGGTATGCAAGGAGATTCAAACGGTATCCGCCATTTTTCCCCAGAACAGAAGTTTCAATACCAGGGTGGAACCGGCTTACGGGCAAAGCCTCAACGATGTGGCCTGCGCCATGTGCGGCCAGTGCATAACGGCGTGCCCCGTGGGTGCAATATACGAAAAGGAATCCATCCAGGATGTATGGAAGGCCATCTTCGACCCCTATAAATTCGTGGTGGTACAAAATGCACCGGCCGTCAGGGCGGCCCTGGGCGAAGAGTTCGGCTTCCCCCCCGGTACCCTGGTCACCGGCAAGATGTTGACGGCAGTAAGGAAACTGGGTTTCAACCGTGTTTTCGACACTAACTTTGCCGCGGATTTAACCATCATCGAGGAGGGCAATGAATTATTACACCGGTTGAAAAACGGCGGCGTGCTGCCCATGATAACCAGCTGCAGCCCGGGCTGGATCAAATTCGCGGAGCACTTCTACCCCGATTTGTTGCCTCACATTTCCACCTGCAAATCACCCCACCAGATGCTGGGGGCACTGGTGAAGAGTTATTATGCAGAGAAAGAGGGCATTGATCCGGCCAATATTGTGGTTGTTTCCGTAATGCCCTGCACGGCCAAGAAATTCGAGTGCAACAGGCCGGAAATGAGCAATAACGGCATTAAAGACGTGGATTACGTAATTACCACCAGAGAACTGGCCAAAATGATCCGGCAGGCCGGCATAGATTTCGCCGCCCTGGAAGATGGTTATTATGACCATCCCCTCGGGGAGTATTCCGGTGCCGCAACCATCTTCGGCGCCACCGGTGGCGTGATGGAGGCCGCACTGCGCACGGTATACGAGGTGGTCACTGGTAAAACCCTGGAAAAAGTTGATTTCGATGAAGTGAGGGGCCTGGAAGGGGTCAAGGAAGCTGCAGTGGATATTCCCGGGCTCGCCGAAGTCAAGGTGGCCGTAGCCCACGGGCTGGGCAACGCCCGCAAAATACTGGAGAGAATAAAAGATGGCAGCGCCGATTATCACTTTATAGAAATTATGTGCTGCCCCGGTGGCTGCGTCAGCGGTGGCGGGCAACCCATACCCGTCAATAATGAAATTCGCAGGCTAAGGGCCAAGGCCCTTTACGAGGAGGATTCAAACCTCAAGGTCCGCAAATCCCATGAAAACCCGTACATTAAAACAATTTACGAGGAGTTTTTGGGCGAACCTCTGGGGGAAAAATCACATCACCTGTTACACACTCACTATACACCCCGGAGCAAGTTCTAATTTAACCGGGAAAGGGTGTTATCCAAAGCAAGAAGATTTATCAAGAAGCCCGCAAACCCCTGGCGCACAAGGGATTGCGGGTTTCTTGCTTTTTGCCTCTGGTTATGCAAATTTATCCAAAGGAGACGCCTCTTCCCTTACATTTCCCGAACCACTTCCTCATCAAGAATCGCTTTTCGTTGTTTCCAATCGGGCATCAACACGGTAAGGAAGTCATAAAATTGATGGTCATGGTTTTTATACAAAAAATGGAGCAATTCATGTAAGACCACATAATCGATACAGTATTTTGGAGCCTTGATTAACTCAAAATTAAGCAATATGGTACCGGAATCCCTTAAGCACGATCCCCATCTTGCCTTCATAGTACGAATCATCAGCTTTGGCTTTTTGACGTTGTACTTTTGAACCAGGGCATACATTTTTTCTAGGGATTCGTTGAAAATAATCTCTGCCCTGTTCCGCAGACACACCTCAAAAAGCTTTTTTTTCCTTTTGAAATCCCGTTTGTCTTTTACATACATGTAAATAAATCCGCGATAATACTTTACACCCTCTGTTTCACTTTCCTCAACCCTTAATCTATACTGTTTGCCAAGATACTTAAACGATTCACCACTCACATATTTCTTTTCGCTATGAACCTCCGACTGGACTTCTTCAAAGAACTGAATGTTTCTCAGGATCCAGGCCGCTTTCTGTTTCACAAAGCCCAGGATAAAATCAAGTGGAACTTTTCCGTTTGCCGAAACCACAACAGTCATATCTGGTTTGATGTGAAGATTGACATTTTTTACGGGTTTCCGTTTTAATACAAACGGAATTACCTTTCCTCCAAACTCGACCTGATAAATCTCCATCTCATCACACCCGTTTAATATCGTCTCAAAGCAACCGTCTTGACGCTTTCAATGATTCTATCAATCTGATCAAAATCCAGTTCCAAACCGTGTTCCCTGGCAAAGTCATACAGCAAATCATCCAGTTCCTGAGCAATGCGATTATGAACCTCTGCATTGTCATGCCAGTCCACTTTGCTATTGTCCTCAATAATTTTTGTGACCTTTAGTGCCAGTTCACCCATGATATCATCATTTACTATATAACATGCACTCTCTTCCCGAATCACTTCATGAGTCACTCCATAAAAGGCCTGGGCATTGGGATTCTTTCGAATATTATCGGGATAAGTGAAAACCGAAGACCCTGAGCGAAAATCTCGCAAAATATCCTTCATCCGCTCAAGATATTCCCCCTCACTGATCCGCTTGTCCTTGTAGGCTTGTATAGTTTCCTCAATCCGTTCGGAAAACTTTTTGTAGTAAGCCGGGTTTTCATCCCATTTCGTTTCAATTCTTTTGGACAATCGAGTACGAATCGCATCCGCCTTTGCCCGTGGCGACTGTAAACGCTCTAACTCTGCCGCAAATTCTTTCTCATTCATGATATCCACGGGATTTGTAATGCGAATGACCTCTTCCGCCGAAATGTAGTTGTCCATCAGCATCTGCATTTTAGCTTCGTACTCCCTGTGGTCAATCGTGTCACTATACCTGAGCTTGACGCTTTTACGAAGTTCCTGGTAAAACTTAAAATCCTTCTTATATCGATTCAGTTCCTCTGGCCCTAAAGCCCTGTACACATTTTCTGACTCCAGGGCGATTCCCAAATGACGCCCAAACTGGCTGAGCATGTTGTAAAAGCGTTCTCTGGGCTCCTCGTTTTCCAGAAGAACTTCGTATTCTTCGGTGTCCCTTTTATTTTTCACGGGTATGAAAATGTTCACAAGCTCCGTATGATAATGCCTGAGCGTTCCGATGATGCTGATCACATCATACAATGTACCTTTTAAGTCCTTCGGGTCGAAATTCTCCAGCCCAGCCCCCGAATACATCTCCAGCGCTTCATCCAGTTTTTCGAGCAAGCCTCTGTAGTCGATGATAAGACCATAGTCTTTGCCTTCGTACAGGCGGTTCACCCTGGCAATGGCTTGCAAAAGGGTGTGTTCTTTCATTGGTTTATCCACATACAAAACCGTCGCCCTTGGGGCGTCAAAACCAGTCAGCAATTTATCGACGACAATGAGCAGGTCAATGTCGTCGCCGTTGATAAACTCATCCTTGATCCCTTCTTCGTAGGCTTCCTCATTCCCGTATTTGTCCATCATTCGTTTCCAGAACCGCTGGACTTTATCATCGTTGCTTTCGTCCACCGCATGATGCCCTTCCCGCTGATCAGGGGAAGAAATAACCACGGCGCAGTTAAGGTCGCCCAGTTCTTCGAACGCCTCAAAATAACCGATGGCTTCTTTCTTGCTGTTCGTTGCCAGCATAGCTTTGAAATGAGAGCCTTTGGTCTTGTAATTGTACAGAAAATGCTCGTTGATATCAAAAGCAACCATTTTAATCCGCTGATCAGAGGAGGCAATGCGTTCAAATCGGCTCCACTTTCGCATTACTTCTTCTTTTTGCTTTTCGTTCAGGTGACGGGTGATCATCTCCAAACGGTGGTCGACGGCTTTGCGGTTCACCGTTTGTTCGACCATTTTGCCTTCATATAGAAGCGGAACAATCGCCTTGTCACAAACCCCGTCGGCAATCGTATAGGTATGGATCAGTTTGCCGAATTTAACCATCGTATTTTTTTCTTTTTTCATTAGTGGCGTTCCCGTAAAACCAAGGTAGCAGCCATTGGGGAAGACCTGTTTCATTTTGTTGTGCAGTTCCCCGTACTGCGTCCGGTGGGATTCGTCCACCAAGAGGAAAATATCTCTTGAAAGGACCGGCTTTTGTTTCACCGCCGCTGTATCAAACTTGTGAACAAGGGTCATCACAATGTCGGCCCTGTTGTCGTTGATTAGTTCAACCAAATGCTTGCCCGATGTGGCTCGGCTTGCTTTGAGCCTGGTATGGTTGAAGGTGCGGTGAATTTGTTTGTCCAGCTCTTTTCTGTCGGTCACCACAATGACTTTTGGGTTGATGTTTTGCATTTCCGTGAGCAGGTATTTCGCCAGCATCATCATGGTGAGCGATTTTCCCGAACCCTGGGTATGCCAGATGACCCCGCCCTGGCGATTGCCATTTTGGTCGGTCTTTTCCACGGTTTTGAGGATTTCTTTGATAGCAAAATATTGCTGGTAACGGGCAATCTTTTTTTCGTTTTTGTCAAAGATCACAAAATAACGGGCCAGCTCCAGCAATCTTTCAGGGTGAAACAGGGAAATAATGTTTTTATCCTGATTCGTAGGTAGGCGGTGATGCACCGTTTTGCTGATTTGTTCCTGCAACCAGTATTCATTTTCCTCTTTCCATACCGCCCAATACTTCTTTGGTGTGTTGCATGTTGCATACTGGGTTTCGTTCTTGTTGGTCGCCATCACAATTTGAACAAACTTGAACAGCTGCGGGATGTAATCCTTACCCTGGTTGCGGATCATCTGGCTAATGCCCTGCTCAATTGAGATGGAGGCTTTTTTGCACTCAATCATGGCAAAAGGAATCCCGTTCACGTAAAGCACAATGTCAGGGCGGGCGTTGCCTTGACCGTCCATCTTCTCGACAACGACTTCTTCCGTCACGTGAAAGATGTTGTTCTCGACCTTTTCCCAATTGATGTACTGGAGCGTGAATGATTTCTTGGAACCGTCAGGCAAATTCTCGGTGTAGCTTCTCCCCAACATTAAAGATTCATAAATCTTCTCGTTGGTTTTCACCAGCCCGTCCGTCAGAGGTTCATCCAAATCCCGGATCGCCTGCTGGATATTCTGCTCACTGAAACGGTATGTAGTACCTTTGTACTCATAATCATTAAGCTCCCGAAGCTTTTCCTCCAACACATCTTTCAGGATGACATTATACTGGTTGCCCCGCATAGCTTCCGCCTGATCAGAAGTCAGGTAATGATAGCCCAGCGCCTTCAGCACCTCAATGGCCGGCTGCTGGCTGATATTCCGTTCATCATAATCCTTTGCTCTGGGCATATTTTCACCTCCCAATTGGCAAAGTGAAGCATCAACACTTCACTCGGACTTTTCCTGTGAGCAAAATTTGCATGAGGCCTTTCTTTTGTTGTTTGAGGGCTTCGAGTTGAGAGTTCAAAAGTGCCAACTCTTTATCCGAAATCTGCAATACCTTGGATATTTCTAGTTGTTCTTCTAAAGGAGGTATACTTACTATAGTACTGAGTAATCCATCAATATCAAGATTTCTGCGAACAATGCTTGCTCCTTGTTCGGAATTCATCTTATAAACACGAATCATATGATCTGAAATCATGAAATATTTACTATATAACGGAGTTATATTTTGCTCAATAAATTTAAAAACCTTGTAAGCAGGTGACACTATGCCAATATCATGAGTAGTCAGAACATCTAAACTCCCCATCCAAAGATTCATTGTACTAAATACTAAATTGTATCTCCGTACTATTTTATAACCCGTATTATTTCCACTCGCGATCTGCTTATTGAATTGCTCCCTTTGTGGCACAATACCATTTTTCGTTACCGATAATATTTCATACTGGTTATTTTGAGTTGTTCTATGATTAACTTCTCGTATTAGATCTTTTACTTTTAGTTTGATCCATTCCTCCTTGAACCCCGGTAACCTGACTTTACCCGTTAACAACCTTTGCATCAAGCCCTTTTTCCGTTTTTTTTTCTGCTCAATTAATTTCTCTTTTAGCTCGATGGCTTTGTCCCAGGTAGAGAGGATGCTTGCAATTTTTTGTTGTTCTCGTATCGGGGGTACATGTATTTTAAACCCACCTAAATCATCCCTGTTTATTTTGGGCAACCCTGTCCTGGTAGAAACAGATACGGCATACCGAAAAAACCTATGATCTAACAATAAAAATTTCAAATAATTTCCAACAATATCTTTTTTGGGTCTTATTGGGTAAATATCTGCACTGCAAATACCTTCAAACTCAGCAAGATACACTTTACTCAGCTCAGGGCGAATCTTACCATATAGAACATCGCCTTTGTTAAAAAAATATTTTCCGCTGGTTAAATTTTCGTCCTTGGCTAACTTTGTAAATAACAAACGTCCTGTGAATTTTTCAATATTTTCAAGCCCGATGTGCTTCATGTTGCAGTAAGGTTCAACCTTTGGATCCACTTGCCCGTTTGCTATCTCAATGCATTCTTTAAATCTAACTTGCTTCCAACCACGAGGGATTCCCTGTTTTTCATTTATATCTGCAATATTTTTTCTATTCGGATTTAATCGTGCAGTATCCAAAATCATTCTCCCCTTACAATCCCAGCTTCTCCAAATACCTTTCCATCTGCCGCTCCACTTCCTGAAGCTCGCGTTTAATATTGGCAATGTTTTCTTTCACCGCATCCATGTCAACCAGTTCCTCTTCCTCGAAGGTGTCTACATAGCGCGGGATGTTCAGGTTGTAATCGTTTTCCTTAATCTCGTCTATGGTTGCCACATAGGAATACTTGTCAACTGTTTCGTATTTCTCATACGTCTCAACGATCCTTTGGATATCCTGTTCCCTGAGCTTGTTCTGATTTTTGTCCTTTTCATAGTTTCCTTCTCCAGACGCATCGATGAATAAAATATTGTAGATTCTCAAATTAACTCATGAAAAATTATCGTTTTAAAATAGGCCAATCAGGCAACCAAATAACGCAAATTCTTAAACTAAATTGGTAACACCAAATAAAATTCTCAAATTCCCTTAGGTATAAAACGTAAAGGATAAAAATGCCGGGTAACCGTGCGTAAGACAGTACCCGGATAATAAAATCAAAGCAATGAACGCTTGTACTTTTTGCAAGCCAAAATATCAGCCCGTGCTTCATACAACTTTTCTTTAAAAACAACAGCAAACCAAGCTGCCCGGTTTTTCGTAGGTGGATACACCCTGGCTTTATCAGCTACCTTGCAAATTGCCTCCAGCGCTTCCTCCTGGCCAAAGCCCAATTCACGCATTATGCTTTTTGCAACCGGTAGCAAATCATAAAATCCCGTACTGGCAAAATAATCTTCCAGGCTTTTTCCCGGCATATTAAACACCACCCGCAAGTTAAATTTCCAGTTCCTGCTGAGCCTGGTAAACAATATCCTCATCAACCAGCCTTTGTTTCTTGCCACTGGCGATTATCAGGCAG